>JAQUQN010000020.1 GCA_028716065.1 Candidatus Omnitrophota bacterium | reverse complement strand
CTTATCTTTTGGTCCATAGGTTTTATCTCCTTCCAGGGCATGGCACACCTCCTTGCCATGCATTTTACTACTCACCTGTTACCTATGTCCCCGGTTTATTTTGTTACCTATCTTACCAGTTTGTACCTCCTAAGCGGCGGACACCCCCATCCCACGCTTCGCTTGTGTGCGCAAAAGGCTGCGGTCGTGTCACCCTAAAAAATTTTTCAGTTCCCCAAGTAAGATATTTTGTGTTCATGTCTAAGAATTTACGGGTATATGATGAGAATAAACCTAAACCGAAGTTATAGTGAGCACAATGAAAATGTTAGGTCTTTTGTGAAGGAGAAAAACGGTTATATTTAACAACCTTTTGATAATAAAAGAACCGAGGATGCTTGAGCCCGCCTCCGGCGGGCGAGTTCCGCAGGTTCCCGTTTTTCGACTGAGCAAAAGACCGACCCGAGCATAAGCGAAGGGGAACATTTTCCCTGTAAGCTCTTTAGCATACTTGTGCGAACATAACGAGGTTTAGGTTTAGATCTGGACCCGTAAATTATATTACCTACACAAAAATAATTTTACGCTCTTAGCTCTTGACAAGAAACCCTTTCTAAGGTATATTTAATAGTGTTGATATTTAGCATAATTAACTATCAAGGAGGTTAACGATGTCGCTCCCTTTACCCGAATTTGCCGATAAAGTTACCGAATTGATGCATGTTATCATAAAGAAATCTTTCAGGAACCGGTCGGCCAATTTCCATAATTTAAAGATAACGTTTCCACAGATGCTGGTAATGAACTTGGTCTATAAAGAGGGTGAATCGAATATGACGGACCTGGCGCACCTGCTCAATGTCACGACCGCGGCCATAACCGGCATGATAGACAGGTTGGTAAGAGACGGATATGTCACGAGGGTAAGGGAGCCCAAGGATAGGCGCGTGGTAAAGGTAAAGTTGACTACAAGAGGTAATAATCTATTGGCTAAGCTTAATGAGCACAGGCGGCAGAGCACCATAGATATCTTCAGCAAGATATCTCAAGAAGAACGGGATGGTTATATAAAAATATTACAACATATATGCGACCATCTTGAGTAGAGGGAGTTGGATTAAGATGAAAAGAGTGATAGCCTTAATTTCGATAATGGCCTTTACGTTTACCTCGTTTCTCGGAGCGGAGGAGATTCCGACTTTCGATAAAGCGGCGTTCCTGGCCTCGGCAAGCGTCAGGAAAGTGCTCGAGATCGGGATGGTGGACTGTATCGGCATGGCCTTCAATAATAACTCCGAAATACTCGTGAAGAAGATAGTGCCCCTCATAGAGGACCAGAATGTCAGGATACAGAAGTCGCGCTTCGAACCGGCCCTTACGTTCGACTTTCTCATGGAAGACAATACGGAATTGAGCACCTCCACTATTTCCGGCACGAATCCGAACAAGACGAGGACGGGCGTATTCAATTTCGGCTATGAACAGTTGTTCACGACCGGCACCAAACTGGACCTTAATTTTTATAATACGAGAACGGCCTCGAATTCGGTGATACAGTCGATGAACCCCGCGTATGATTCCAATGCGGCCATCACCATAACCCAGCCGCTGATGAAGGGTTTCGGCATAATGGTCAATAAGGCGGATTACCTCATAGCCAAGAACAATAAATTAAAGTCGAACGAGCAGTTCGTCCAGGAAGTCATAAAGGTCCTGACGGATGTCAAAAAGAATTATTATGAATTTCAATACAGCCAGGAGCAGTACAGGGTGGCCGAGACATCCGTCATGCGCGTTAAGAACCTGCACGAGATAAACAAGGAGAAGTACATCAAGGGGTTGGCCAGCAATGTCGATCTCCTGCAATCGGAATCGGAAGTGGCGCGCATGGAACAGGCCCTTTACGCCTCGGAGGGCGAGATGAAGACGGCCGAGGATAACCTCAAATATATAACGAACATGATAGACGATGTCGACTACTGGAACGCCGATATAGTGCTCTTAGACGAGCTTTCTTATGAAAAGGAGGAACCAAAACTGACGGAGGCCATAATCAAGGCGTTCGACTACAGGCCCGATTACAAGGCGGCGCAGTTGGACCTGAAGAACAGGGATATATCCGTCATATATACGAGGAACGGCGTCCTCCCGACAGTGGATCTTATAGGGACTTATTCGCTCAACGGCCTGGGTAAGAATTACGAAAAGGACCTCGGCCACATAGGCGGCGGCAAGTATGATGACTGGTATGTGGGCGTCAGCGTCAACTATCCTATCCTGAACGATGAGGGACGGGGTAAGTACGAAAAGTCAAAGTATGAGAAGAACCAGGCCCTCATAGCCTTCAAGAGGCTGGAGGAGGATATAGTATTACAGGTAAGGAAGGCGCATCGGGACGTCGACATAGCCTACAGGATGCTCGAAGCCAGCAAGATCTCTAAAGAGGCCGAGACCAAGAACTACGAGGCGCAGGAACAGAGGTTCAGGGCCGGCTTGGTGTCGACACTGGACATGGTCATATTCCAGGAGCGTCTGGCCCGGGCGGAAGTGAGCTATGTGAGAAGTATAATCGATTATAATATCGCCCTGATCGAATTGGCCAAGGTAGAAGGTACGACGCTGGTCGAGAATAATATAAAAATAGAATAAGGAGATAGTCCCATGAATAAGCGCATCTATATGCTGTTTGTCGTTCTGGTGGCCTTGAGCCTGGCGGGGTGCGGCAAAGAGGCTTCGCGCAAAAAAGAGGAGCGCAACGCCATCCCTGTAAAGGTGATGAAGATCAAGAACGAAGACGTGAAGGTATTGCTGGAGTATGTCGGCAACATAGTGGGCCAGGACGAGGCGCAGGTATATCCCAAGGTGAGCGGCAAGATAATCGAGAAGGTCAAGGATGAAGGTAACGCCGTGACGAAAGGCGAAGCGATCGCTTATGTCGATAGGGACGAAGTGGGCCTCAAATTCGAAAAGGCTCCGATTGAGAGCCCTCTTACAGGCGTGATCGGCAGGGTATATGTGGATATAGGCTCCAGCGTCGGCACCCAGACATCCGTGGCGCTGGTAACGGATATAGATAAGGTCGAAATAGACCTCAATATACCCGAACGGTACCTGCCGAGCGTCTCCGAAGGCCAGGATGCCGAGATAACAGTTGATGCCTATCCCCGCGATAAATTCATCGGAAAGGTCACCATGATAAGCCCTGTCTGTGATCTTCAGACGCGTGCCGCTCCGGTACAGATAACGATAGAAAATAAGGACCATCGTCTCCAGTCCGGAATGTTCGCCAAGGTTAAATTGATACTGGACGAACATAAGGGCGTGCCTACCGTCTTAAAGGAAGCGATACTTGGAAAAGCCCCGGATACGTACGCATATGTCATAAAAGACAATAAGGCATCATTGAAAAAAGTAAAACTCGGTATCAGGCAGGGGCCTTATTATGAAGTAAAGGAAGGGCTTGTGGAAGGCGATACAGTAGTGGTCATGGGCCAGCAGAGGTTGCGTGAAGGCTCATTGGTCCAAACTGAGGAGTAATATATGAGCTTACCGGAATTCGGCGTCAAGAGGCCGATGACGAACTTGATGATATTTTGCGGTATCATCATCATAGCCTTTTACAGCCTGACGAGGCTCGGTATAGACATGATGCCGGAGATAGAGCCGCCGGCCATAACCGTCATAGCCTCTTATGCCGGTGCCAACCCCGAAGATGTCGAGATAAAGGTCACGGAGCCGCTGGAGAACCAGCTTGCGACGACACCGGGCATAGAGAAGATCACCTCGCGTTCGATGGAAGGCACATCTCTCATAACCCTCAAGTTCAAATGGGGGACAAATCTCGATGAGGCATCGAACGATATCCGGGATCGTATCGAACTGGCCAAACGGTATCTTCCGGACATACCGGATGAGATGGATAATCCTTTTATATTCAAATTCAATACGGCCAACATCCCCATCCTTTATATAGGGATAACCGCCGATCAAAGTTATTCCGACCTTTATGACCTTATAGATAAAAGAGTCGGGGATGCGCTGAGGCAGCTCCCGGGCGTCGGTACGGTACAGTTGATAGGCGGCCTTGAACGGCAGATCAATGTGTGGATAGACCGGGAGACGCTCGAGGGATACGGCTTCTCGATACTCGATATAGGTAAGATATTAAAAGAAGAGAACGTGACACAGCCGTTGGGAAGCCTTAAGTCGGGCCTCACGGATTATCTTCTGCGTTTGCCGGGAGAGTTTTCGAGCCCCGACGAGATAAATCTCGTCATACTCGGTAAGCATGAAGGAAAATTCATATATCTGAAGGATGTGGCGCGCGTGGAGGACGGTTTTAAGGAGATAACAACACACGTGAGGCTTAACAAGCGGCCGGGCATGATGATGATGATCCAGAAGCAGACCGGCACCAATACCGTTGAAGTCGCTGAAGTCGTCAAAAAGAGGCTGGCGCAACTGGAGAAGGCCCTGCCCGCTGATATAAAGATGTATACCATATTCGATACTTCAAAGGACATAATAGTGTCCTTGAATTCCCTCAAGTCATCCGTGTGGCTGGCAATAATGCTGGTCATCTTTGTGGTGTGGTTCTTCCTGCGCCATTTCATGGCAAGCATGATAATAGCGCTTACGATACCATTTTCACTTCTGATATCATTCATATACCTCTTCATGAGCGGTAAGACGATAAACGTCATAAGCCTTTCATCGCTTGCCATCGCCGCCGGCATGGTCGTGGATAACGCCATCGTCGTCGTCGATAACGTTTATCGTCATATCGAGAGAGGAGAAAGGGTCCAGGAAGCCGCCATTTTCGGGACATCCGAAATATTCTTTTCCATAGGGGCTTCTACCTTGACTACCATAGCTGTATTCATGCCGATGCTCTTTATTACCGGAGTCGTCGGTATAATGTTCGGAGAACTTGCCATGATAGTGGTGGTCACTCTCGCGGCATCACTTTTTACTGCCTCTACATTTACCCCCATGCTTTGTTCCAAATGGCTTAAAGCCAAGGGTCAAGGGGTCATGGTCCAGCGCCAAGGAGGAGTGATAAAGAAGTTTCACGAGGCGTCTGAAAGATGGTTCAGCGCGCTTGAGAATTTTTATAGCAAGGCGCTTGCATGGTGTTTAAGCCACAGGAAGGTGGTCATATTCGGTTTCTTAGCCGCATTCATATTGAGTATCTTTTTGACGCGTTTCATAGGAAATGAATTCATTCCCGAAGAAGACACTGGCGACGTTCGCATAACGGTCGATCTTCCTCTTGGAACGAGGCTTGAGGAGACGGATCTTATCGCCAGAAGGATCGAAAATATCCTGAAGAAAGAGGTTCCGGAGGCAAAGTTCATTTATGTGAGGAGCGGCGAGTCTTCCCGCGGAATGGGAAAAGTGATGGGCGGTTCTTCCGGGACCCATGTGGTCCAGTGCGGCGCCAAACTCGTTTCGAAGACAGAGAGGAAGAGGTCCGTGGCCGAGGTCGGCCAGGTATTGCGCAAAGAGATACAGCGCATCCCCGGCGTCATGAAGATAGACGTCTCAACCGGCAATCCGCTGGGCAGGATAATAACAGGTTCCGGAGGCAAGGCGATCCAGGTCGAGATCATAGGCCATTCGTTTGAGGAGACCAACGCCCTCGCCGAGAGGATGAAGGGAACAATAGAAGGCGTTCCGGGTGCCGTCGATGTTACCATATCGAGAGAGATAAACCTTCCGGAGTTGAAGATAGAGGTGGACAGGGAGAAGGCCACGGCTTTGGGGCTTAACATGAATACGATAGCGACGAGCCTGAAGACATACATAGAGGGTTCGACCGCTACAAAGTACCGGGAGAAGGGTGAAACATATGACATATATGTAAGGCTGGAAGAGTCATCGCGTTCGAAGATAGAGGACGTGGAGAGCCTGTCGATAGTCTCGCCTCTCACGGGTAAGCAGGTCAAGTTGGCAAATATAGCGAAGATATATGAGGTGACCGGGCCGGTCCAGATAGAGCGTCAGAACAGAGAAAGGGTCGTCAGGGTAGAGAGTAACGTTTACGGCCGGTCGGCCGGTAAGGTCAAGGAGGATATCAAAAAGGCTATCGATAAGATCACGCTGCCGGCGGATGTCATGATAAATTTCGGTGGCGAGGCCGAGGAGCAGGAGAAGGCCTTCAGGGACCTGACGTTTTTGCTGATACTGGGCATAGCCCTTGTCTACATGGTAATGGCGGCGCAATTTGAGTCTTTACTCGATCCTTTCATAGTGATGTTCGCCGTCCCATTCACGTTCACGGGTGTATTCCTGGCGTTTCTCGTAACGAGAACTACCTTAAGCGTGATAACCTTCCTGGGTATCGTCATGCTCATGGGCATAGTCGTGAATAATGCCATAGTGCTTATCAGTTATATAGGCATATTACGCGCCAGAGGCCATTCCATGCTTGAAGCCGTTACCCGTGGCGGTAAGGATAGATTAAGACCTGTCCTTATGACTACCATCACCACGCTGGCGGGTCTCCTGCCGCTGGCGCTGTCGCGCGGCGAAGGCTCTGAGACGTGGCAGCCTCTCGGCATAACCATGATAGGCGGACTCTCGGTCTCCACGCTCGTCACACTTCTCTTTGTGCCGACGCTCTACGCTGTTTTCGAATCGAGGTTCAAGAAGAACGGAGGTAAAAAACATGGCGTCTAAAATGGTAATGATATCATACAACGAAGCGATAGATATGGAGATCATGGATGCCCTGGGACGCAGCGCCCTCAAAAATTATACGAAGATCCTAGGGACATTCGGCAGGGGCGAGACCTCGGGCACTCATCTGGGCACCGATATATGGCCGGGCCGCAATAACATGCTTATGGTGGTCTGTAAAGATAATGAAGCGAAGCAATTGATAGATCATATCAAAGAGTTGCGCAAGACCCTTGGCAGCGAAGGCGTCAAGGCCTTCGTCCTCCCAATCGAAGAATCCACATAGAATTTCTCCGGCAGGGTTCCCCTCTCGGGTGGGCATTTCGCGGGAACGCGCGATTTCCCCCGGCGAGGGAAATCGCGCTCGGAAAAATCGCTCGCTCTCCGCCTTCGCAATCAATAAGGGATAGATAAGGTGCTTCGGCGGATCCGTGCCCGCTCGCGATTTTTACGTCCCGCTCCATGCCGCACCCTCGGGGGACCCCTTCAGGCAGGAAATTTTAGGGTGACACGACCGCAGCCTTTTGCCCGGACAAGCAGCCCATGGGATGGGGGTGTCCGCTGCTTAGGATTGCATAATTGTAAGCCCGCGCCCCAGTTTTAATTATCCTGTTGCAGGCAATTCTGGCGGACATACAGACACAACTAGTATATCGCTAGTCTATTGTGAACCCCATGGGCTGTAAGGAGGACAAAAGGCGAGGGAGTGGCAGGACCCTAAATTCTCTCGAGATACAAAAATAATTTTACGACACTATTCGGAGATGGTATAATTATAGCGTTGGACAGAGGTTGAGGAAT
The DNA here is from genome assembly GCA_028716065.1 of Candidatus Omnitrophota bacterium. Classification (GTDB taxonomy): domain Bacteria; phylum Omnitrophota; class Gorgyraeia; order 2-01-FULL-45-10; family 2-01-FULL-45-10; genus JAQUQN01. The sequence continues at coordinate 7,234 of JAQUQN010000020.1, read as the reverse complement.
ATCTGATCCGGAGGGTGGAAGATGAGTTTAGGCGATATTTATCTGACAAGAGACGGATACGAGAAGTTGCGCAAGGAGGCCGAACGCCTCAAGAATGTGAAACGCAAGCAGATCTCGAAAGCCGTGGCCGAGGCGAGGGCACACGGAGATATCGGCGAGAATGCCGAATACGACGCGGCCAAAGAAGCGCAGGCCCTGAACGAAAAGAAGATCGCCGAGATAGAGCAGAAACTATCGCGGGCTCAGCTTCTTGAAGATGATAATATATCCAAAGACGAGGTCCTTATAGGCGCCACGGTCAAGCTGAAGGATCTGAATTCGCAGGAAGAGCTTGAATACACGCTGGTATCGGAAGAAGAGGCCGATTATTCCCAGGGCAAGATATCCGTCTCTTCGCCCGTAGGGAAGGGCCTTCTCAATCACAAGAAGAATGATACCGTCAATATAGAAGTGCCCGCCGGAATTTTAAAATATAAGATATTGAATATCAGTAGGTGAGGAGGCCGCTCGTATAAGCGGTGATGGCATCCTTGTATCGCTTATTCATGCGCGAGCGCCTCAAGACAGCGTCGGCTCTCTTCATGAAGCCATGGATCTCTTTGGCGGCGTATTCTATTGCTCCCGATTCGAATACGATCTTGCGTACCTTCCCAAGCTCCCGTTTTCCGACTATATTTTTAACCAGGGCCTTTTTGATGAACGCTCTTTTTACGGGTGAAGAGGTCCTGTAGGCATGCCACAATAACAACGTCCTCTTCGCCTCTTTCAGGTCTGTGAGAGGGGATTTTCCGGTCGTCTTTTCTTCCGCGAACATGTCGAGAAGATCGTCTTTGATCTGAAAGGCCCTTCCTAGATATATCCCGTATAGAAACAACCTGTCGATGTCGTCCTTTTTCGCGCCGGCGAGCATCGCCCCCAGCGCCAGCGGTGTGGAAAAGGTATAACGTGCCGTCTTGAGGTCGTATATCTTATATATATCGGCCTTTTTTATTTCTTCCATGTGCCTCACGCTGCATAAAAGTTCGATGAATTCGCCGCTTCCGGTATAAAGAGCCGCCTCGGCGAATTTTTTCAGAGCCATTTCCTTGCGCTCTCTATTTTCTTCTATGGACATGAAGGCGCTTATCGCCATCGCGTAGATTATATCGCCTACCACTATGGCTAATTCCTCACCGCCGAATTTAGCCTTTTTATATGAAACGATCCTTTCGCCGAGCATTCTGTGCATCGAAGGCAGCCCCCTGCGCGTGTCGGACTTGTCGATTATGTCGTCGTGTATTAGCATGAAGTCGTGGAGCAGTTCCAGGGACAAGGCGCACCTGTACAGGTTGCGCGCCTCCCTGCCGGCGAATGCCAGATAACTGATGACGAAAAGCGCAGGCCTCAGCCTCTTTCCTTTTCTTATCAGGAAATTTTTTATTGATTCGGAAAGAAGAGGCGATATTTTGTCCAGAGAGTACATCCTGTCGATACCGCGGACGTACTGCTTCAGTTCATTATCTATTCTTGTTTTTATTCTTTTTAGCATGATTTTATGATAACATATATATCATAAGGGTGTAAAATTATTTTTGTATATATAATAGAATTTACGGGTCCTGAGTTAAACCTAAACCTCGTTATGTTCGCACAAATATGCAAAAATGCTTATAGGGAAAATGTTCCCCTCACCTTCGGTTCGTGTCGGTCTTTTGCTCAGTCGAAAAACGGGAACCTGCGGAACTCGGCCCCGTGGAAGGGGCCTCAGGCATCCTCGGTTCTTTTAATATCAAAACATTGTTATATATAACCGTTTTTCTCCATCACAAAAGACCTAACATTTTCATTGTGCTCACTATAACTTCGGTTTAGGTTTATGTACCCGTAAATTCTTCTACCAGGACATAAAATATTTTACTTGGGGAACGGGGTAAAAATTTTAGGTTTAGATTTGGAGCGTTTCGATGAGCGGAGTGTGTAAGCATTTTGGTGTGTGCGGAGGATGCGATCTTCAGGATAAGGGTTATGAAGAACAGCTTAAGATGAAACAGGCCCATGTCGAGGAGATCTTTGCCGGACTTTCTCCGAAGAGTATAGCAGATATAGTACCTTCGCCCGAGATATGGCGCTACAGGAATAAGATGGAGTACGCCGCGGGTCGCGCCGCAGATATACCGGTCATCGGCCTGAGGCAGAAGAGAAGGTTCCACAGGATAGTGGACATTGAGGAATGCAGGATATTCGACAAGGATGTGGAAAAGCTGCTGGCCCTAGTGAAAGAATGGATGGCGCAGTCAAGCATAGAGCCGTACAACCTCTACAGGCACGAGGGCATGCTGAGATATATTGCCCTCAGGCACTCGAAAGTTTATGATGAGATGATGGTAGTGGTCGTCGTAGCGTGGGGTGAAGACGATCTCATTTCCGTAAAGGAGAAACTGGAATATCTCGTCGCAAAACTGAAGAAGATAGATAAGATAAAATCCATCTATTGCTGCATAAATAACGGCCTGGCGGACGTGGCGCTCTCAAAGAAGATATTTTTACTGGACGGGCAGGACCATATAAAAGAGCGGATAAACGGCATAGACTATATCATTGATGCCTCCACGTTTTTTCAGACAAACTCTTTTTGCTGCGCGAGATTGTATGACGTGATAAAGGAAGAATCGGGCGGCTTATCCGGCAAGGCGGCGGATATTTATTGCGGCAGCGGAGGCATAACACTGCAGATAGCCAAAAAATTCGACACCGTGATAGGTGTGGACAGTTCAGCTAGGAATATTGAATGCGCCATGAAGAACGCGGCGTTGAACAACATAGATAACGTCGATTTCGTGCGCGAAGACGCCGAACATTTCATGTCTGGCTTGCGGGAAAAGCATGGCCCGGGTGAGATATCTACCATCATCGTGGACCCTCCCAGGGCCGGATTGGGCAAAAAACTCATATCGATGCTCCTTGCCGCTCCGGCACCTAAAATAATTTACGTATCATGCGGCCCCCGAAGCCTGCGGGATGACTTGCAAATCCTGAAGAGCTCCTATAGAATAGAGAAGGTGATACCCGTAGACATGTTCCCGCATACCAATCATATAGAGACCGTTACCGTGCTCAAAAAAATGGAGTAAGGAAGGCGCATGCATGAAGATAAAAGAGTGTGAAATAAAAGTCATCAAAGGCGATATAACCGCGCTCGATGTAGACGCGATAGTGAACGCGGCCAATAACAAGTTGGTCATGGGCGGAGGCGTCGCCGGCGCCATAAAGCGGAAAGGCGGCAAGGCTATAGAGGACGAGGCGGTGAAAAAAGGTCCTATAAAGATAGGTGAGGCCGTCTATACCTCAGGCGGCAGCCTTAAGGCGAGATACGTGATACACGCCGCGACGATGGGCATGGACTTCAAAACGGACGAGGCGAAGATAAGGGCATCGGCCGGAAACAGCCTCAAGGTGGCCGATGAATTAAAGATAAGGTCGATAGCATTTCCCGCCCTGGGCTGCGGCGTAGGCGGTTTTTCACTCATTGCCGCCGCCAAGGTAATGTCTCAGGAAGTATTCCGGCATTTAAGAGAGAAGAGTTCCAATATCGCGGAGATAATATTCTGCCTTTACGATAAAGAGGCCTATGATATTTTTAATGATACGGTTTTCAAGTACCTGGGGTATATTGCAAAAAAACTGCAGGAAGGGCCGTTCACGACAGTAGACGCTATCATAGAAGTGGGCGGCAAGGTGGTGTTGATCCAGAGGAGCAATCCGCCTTTCGGCTGGGCTCTTCCGGGCGGATTCGTGGATTATGGAGAGAGCCTGGAGGATGCCGTCGTCAGGGAGGCGCGCGAAGAGACGGGATTGGATCTGACGGACGTCAGGCAATTTCATACCTACTCCGATCCGGAGAGGGACCCGCGCTTCCATACGATAGGGACGGTATTCACGGCGAAAGCGAAAGGAGTTCCGAAAGCGGGCGATGACGCCGCCGCGTTAAAACTCGTGGACTTGAAAGATATATCCAGGATAGATTTGGCGTTTGACCACAAGAAGATTTTGGAAGATTATATCAGACACAAGAAAGGTTTAAGACCCTCTTAGCCTTCCCGCAGTTGTTTTTCGGCGTCGATTATATCGCGGTTTATGAGACGGATGGCGTTAGTTATCTTATCTTTCAATATATAGGATATGGGCGCATCGCTCACCTCGCGCAATACCTGTATCGTCATGCGGAAGTAGCGTATGACCTCTCCTTCATCGGTATCGCTGAACTGCAAGATCCTCGAAAATTTTTCGCCGCGCATCCAGCACTCGATGGTTTTAGCGAGATTGAAGTGGGGCATCTTGCTTACGGGATATATCCTGTATCTTGATTCCCTGTGCCTTATGCCGTTGTATATGGAATCACACGTCAGCTTTATGTCTCTGGCGCTTTTCGGCAGGGCCGCTATGCGCTGGTTTTTGCGCGGCTCGAAGACGCTGGCCGCCGCCATGATGCCCAGCCCGTATTCATCCAGTTTTTCGAACTCTCCTTCGGCGTAAAGTTCGGAAAGTATCAGTTCGTAACCGTATACGTTCTTCGCAAAACTGCCCTTGGCGGTCAGTTTTCCGTTCGCTATGTAATCAGACTCTTTAAGGAGCCTCAATTTGGAGTCCATGAGCCTGACGGCCTCTTTCTGGCGCTGTTTCCCGGATTGGAAATAATGGAAAGAGAGGGGATATATCTTAGGAAGGCCTTCGGTATATTTTTCATACAGGTTCAGTATCGTCGCGTAAGAGGTGTTGAACTGGCTCCTGACCTCCTCGCTCTTCCCGTATATGATACGCTTTACCTCGTCTATGTATATCCTGTGAGGATTGATGCGCGAATAGACGAACCCTTCCTGATCTATGCCGCGCCTTCCGGCACGGCCCGCCATCTGATAGAAGTCGCGCGTCTTCAGATTCCTGATGTAACTGCCGTAGAATTTCCTGAGCTCATCGAAGACGACGGTGCGGCTTGGCATGTTAATTCCGAGCGCGAAAGTCTCCGTGGTGAAGATGACTTTGAGAAGGCGGCTCGTGAATAATCTCTCGATCACTTCTTTCAGTGTGGGGAGCATGCCGGCATGGTGGAACGCTATTCCTTTCTCTATGAAAGGGATCATTTCAGAAGCGCTCTTTTCGTGCTTCAGGTCAAATCGCACGCAAAGGGAATCGTATAACGACAGCATCTTATTCTTTTCGTCGGCGTTGAGAAAATTGAACCCGTAAAGTTCGGAGGCCAGGTATTCGGCGCGCCTCCTTCCGAAAACGAAATATATGCAGGGCAGTCCCTGCCGGTCCCTGATGTAATTTATCAGCGTGCCGAGCCTGTTGGGGCGCACGCGCCTTATCTTCCTGATGGCGTCCACCTTCTCAACGACCTGATTGTGGCACTGGTAGAAGAAATGGAGCGGCACCGGCCGCTTCTCCTCGATGACGGTCCTCACCTCTTTCTTGTGTATCGAACTTATCCAGCGCGCGAACTCTTTTATATTGGGTATGGTGGCGGATAAGGCCAGTATCTTCATGTGAGCAGGCAGGAACATGAGGGACTCTTCCCAGACGGTCCCGCGTTCCGGATTATCGATATAATGGACCTCGTCGAAGATTATCCATGAGTATCTGTTGAGAGAGTCCGGCTCGTCGAGTATCTTGTTGCGGAATATCTCGGTGGTCATGATGAGGACGGGCGCCTCCTGGTTCAGCGCGACGTCGCCGGTCAGGATACCTATGTCGTCACGGAACTGGTGTTGGAAATCCCGGAACTTCTGGTTCGAAAGCGCCTTTATGGGCGCGGTGTATATGACGCCCTGAGACTTGCGGATGGCGTTCTCTATTATATATTCGGCAATCGCGGTCTTGCCTGCGCCGGTAGGGGCCGAGACTATCACGGAATGGCCGTTATCTATGTGGTCTATGGCCTCTTTTTGAAAAGGATCGTATATCATACCCCATTATTATAATCTAACATCTTGATTTATCAAATAAAAACTATTAGAATAGACACATGTCATACGCCGCGGCGCTTAAGAAGGCCTGGGAAGAGATCGAACCTCTGTCGAAGTGCGATAAACATTCGGTAACCTTATTGAGCGACGTTTATGAATGCGGTGTGAAGAATAAGACGGTGATGTCTCGAGCGGCCAACGCGCCCGCCAAAGAGTTTCTTTCGGTGCTGATACTGCATTACCTCGCCGCTTCGCTGAAAGGCTCTTACCGTTCCAGCGGAGAATGGGTCTCGTTCAAGGACCTCGAGGGCGGAGAGATATATTACGCCGCTTTTCGCGAAGGCGTTATCAAGCCCCTTCTGAAGAAATTCGCGGATAAGGCCGGTGCCCTGGTAAGGGCCGCGGAACGCCTGAAGGGCAGGGCCATAGAAGAAGGCGACGCCGGCGTAGAGATAGAATCGTTCGAGGGCGTACCGGTCAGGATAATAATCTGGCGCTCCGACGAGGAGTTCGGCCCGGAAGCGACGATGCTCTACGATAAGAACATAAAAGAAATATTTCCTACGGAGGACGTGGCGGTACTCTCCCGTTTCATAGCGCATAAAATTTAGATGAAGATATCGGTAAAGGTAAAATTGAATGCTAAGAAAGAGCGCGTCGAGACCCTCGATAACGGGGGCCTGGCCGTCTGGGTGAAGGCGAAACCGGTCAAGGGTAAAGCGAACGAGGCGCTCAGGGAGATCTTAGCCGAGTACTTCGGCGTGGCCAGGTCTAAGGTGATGCTTCTGCGCGGCCACACCTCGCGCAACAAAATTTTCGAAGTCTTAGTATAAGTTTTTTAATTCCTGGGAGGTTCCCCTCTCGGGTGGGCATCAGAGGAGGTAAAATTTTTCGGCTTCACCCAAGTGAGGCGTTTACTTTTGTGGCCGCCTCCGCTTGCCGCTCGCTCGGATTAGGCATCCTCGCTCGCTGTGGATAAAAATGCGATTGATAAAGCCTGGACCGCCTTAATGTATCGCATTTTTATACAGTCGCTCCGGCGTACCACAAAAGTTCCGCCTTCTGTAAGAAGCCGAAAAATTTTACTTGGGGAATGAGGGAAATTTCGCTTCGCGGAATTCCCCATGCGTCTTATAGGGGGAATTTTAGGGTGACACGACCGAAGCCTTTTGCGCGCACAAGCGGAGCGTGGGATGGGGGTGTCCGCCGATCAGGATTGCATGATGGTAAGCCCGCGCCCCAGTTTTAGATAGTCCGGTTGCAGGCAATCCTGGCGGACATACAGACACCAA
>JAQUQN010000019.1:10871-14742 GCA_028716065.1 Candidatus Omnitrophota bacterium | reverse complement strand
GCCCTGAAAGGCGAGCATGAGAAGCGTAAGAGGGTCCTTAATTGGGAGGACATGCGCTCATACGGCATCAAGTGGTACAGGGAACACGGCATAGATCTTTCACGGGCCGAAAAAAGGCTCAAAAAGATGATGAAGGATGGCTGATGTTTGAATCTTTGTTTTCTATTTTAATATTCCCGGGATTTTTATTCCTGTCCGTTTTCGGCCTTGCCGCCGAATTCATTGACAGGAAGATTTATGCCAGGTTACAGAACAGGATAGGGCCGCCGTGGTTTCAGCCGCTGGCGGATTTTATCAAGCTCATGGGGAAAGAAGATGTCGTGCCCGAAGAGGCGAATCCCAATATATTCAGGATAGTCCCGCTCTTTGCGATAACGGCAACAGTGACAGCGTTCTTTTACATACCGCTCTGGAGCACGCGCTCCCTTTTCTGTTTTAGCGGAGACGTCATAGTGGTGCTCTATCTATTCACGATACCTACGCTTACGCTGTTTCTCGGAGGATGGTATTCGACGTCTTTGTATTCCAAGATCGGCGCGGTACGCGCGCTCACGCAGTTGTTCGCCTATGAAGCGCCGCTATTCATGAGTATACTCGCCCCGGCGCTTCTGGCAAATACGTGGTCGCTTTCGGAGATGTCGAAGTTTTACGCCTCACATCCATGGTATTGGCTATTCAACCTTTTAGGTTTCGTGGTGGCGATCGTCGCCTTTATGGGAAAGCTCGAAAAGGTCCCCTTTGATATTCCTGAAGCCGAAACAGAGATAGTGGCCGGTACCCTGACGGAGTATAGCGGAAGGCTGTTAGGGTTTTTCAGGATAGCGGTGGATATAGAGACCGTAGTTGGTTCGTCGTTATTAGCCGCAGTATTCCTGCCTTTTGGAATGGGTTTGGAAACAGTTTTAGGATTTATTCTATACGTCGTCAAGGTCCTGTTCATAGTGGCCTTACTGGCGCTATTCCGCACGGTATTCGCGCGATTACGCATAGACCAGATGATGATATTCTGCTGGAAATACATGGCGCCGCTCGCGTTCTTGCAGATACTGCTAAACCTCGTCATAAAAGGAGCGCTTCTAAGATGAAACGTCCTGGCAAGATGATAAAAGAAGTGCTCGAGACGATATTCAAAAAGCCTGTCACGACGATGTATCCCTTCAGGAAGGCGCACATGCCGGATAAATTCAGAGGGAAGATCAAGTTTTATCCGGAAAGGTGCATAGGCTGCAAACTATGCATGCGCGATTGTCCATCTAACGCGATAACTATCAGGAAGGTAGGCGAACATCAGTTCGAGGCCGAGATAGACCTGGGTAAATGCATATATTGCGCGCAGTGCGTCGATACCTGTCCGAAAAAGGCCCTGGAATCGACTCCCGAATTCGAACTCGCGGTGCTCGACCGCTCGAAACTTAAGGTTAAATTCAATGCTCCTCCTGAAGAAGATAATCAAGGAAGCCCTTAAAGGCGCCCGTAGGACAGCCGTACTCTGTATAGGTTCAGAACTCAGAGGGGATGACGCGGCCGGCATATTGGTCGCCAAGGGCCTCAGAAAGGCCCTCAAAAAAAAGGCGGGCAATGCCAAATTTGAAGTATTTATCGGTTCCACGGCCCCTGAAAATATGACCGGAGAGATAAGGGCTTACAGGCCCACTCATGTTATCATGGTCGACAGCGCGGAGATGGGCAAAAAGACAGGTACTATATCGGTATTAAAGCCCGAAGAGATTAATAGCGGTATAACATTTTCCACGCATGTCATGCCTGTGTGGATATTGGCCGAATATCTGTCAAAATCCTTTAAATGCAAAGTGGTCATAATAGGCATACAGCCCAAAACACTTAAATTCGGCAAACCAGCCTCCGAAGAAGTTAAAAAATCCGCTAAAGAAGTGGCCCTTTCCATCAAAGCGGCGGTCGAGAATATGTAGCCGAAGCCAGCCCGATTTTCAAAAAATTATCATTGACTAAAATGAACTATAATCTTAAAATGTTATACTCCATATGGAAAAATTATATACTATAAATAAGAAGAACCTATACGACCTTTTTTCAAGATTGGCCGAAGATAGCCGTGTCCTAGTGCCATACAAGAAGAATGAAGCCCTCTACTTCGGCGAGTTTGACCCAAAGAGGGAAGACCTGATAGAGCTTGGCGTCATCAGGCAGAGCCAGCCGGTGAAGTCCTTTCTTACCACTCCGAGAGAGACGGTCTTCGATGGACCAAAGAAGGGCCTGAAGCCCCTGATACTGGCCGGCGTCAAGGCGTGCGACCTCTCCAGCTTCGTACTGCAGGATTACGTATTCATGAAAGGGGATTTTGAGGATCCCTCATACATAGAGAACCGGAAGAATACCACGATAATTGCTGTTGACTGTACCATGCCCAAGGAGACCTGTTTCTGTATTGCGATGGACGGCATGCCCTATCCCAGGACAAACTTCGACATGGGCCTTTCCGTCATGGATAACGTCTTTTTGGTAGAAGCGGCAACGGATAAAGGAAAGGCAATAATAGACAGCTACAGGATGTTCTTCAAGGACGCCGGAGCGAAAGAACGCCAGGCACGGCAGGCGAACCGGGACAGGGTCTGTAAAGATGTAAAGGATTTTATAGCCAAGAGAAACACCCCGGGCACTTCTCAGATAAAGGGCGCGGTCAAAAAATATTATAATGAGCTTCAGTTGTGGCAGGATTTTTCTTCGACCTGCGTTGAGTGCGGTGCCTGTAACCTCGTATGCCCTACCTGTCATTGTTTTATTTTATTCGATGAAAAGGCTGCTTCCGGAGCCAGGAGGCAAAAGGTCTGGGATTCATGCCTTTACAAGACGTTCGCAAGGGTCGCCGGAGGCGCAAATCCGAGAAAACACCTGTATGAACGGCTTCGTAACAGATTCGACAAGAAATTCGATTTCTTTCCGGAAGTCTTGGATTATTTTGCCTGCACGGGATGCGGCCGTTGTATCGAGGCCTGCCCCGGAGATATAGATATAAGGGAAGTGCTTAAGGGGCTTGTTCTCGGAAAATGGAATAAGCCACCACATGATTAAACAATGAAGAACCCATACGCATACATAGAAGCGGAGGTTCTCGATGTTATTACGGAGACGTCTAACATCAAGACCTTCAGCCTGAAGCCCAGAGGCGATATCTCTTTCCGGGCTGGCCAGTTCATGGAGGTGACCGTTCCCGGGGCCGGGGAAGCGCCGTTTACGCCTTCTTCAAATCACAATACAAGGGGAAGGCTTGATTTCACCATAATGAAGGCGGGGCGCGTGACTGGTATAATGCATCAGATGAAGAAAGGCGATGTGGTTGGCCTGCGCGGCCCTTACGGGCTGGGTTATCCATTGGATAAATTCAAATCAAAAGATATTTTCATAGTAGGCGGCGGGGTCGGGTTAGCGCCCTTGAGGGCGCTTTTATATGCGCTCTTTAATGAGGTAAACGATTATAAGAATATAGTTCTGAAATATGGCGCGAGGAATTCCGGCGATATAGTATACAAGAAAGAGATAGATACATGGAAGGCGAAGGCCGCGCATGTAAGCACACAAATCAGCGTCGACGTCGGTGACGATACCTGGAAAGGTAACGTGGGACTCGTCACGACCATATTGAAGACCGACGGTATCGACGTGAATAACGCCGTCGCCATAGTCTGCGGCCCGCCAATAATGATGAAGTTCGTAACCTTTAAGCTTCTCGACCTTGGATTCAAGGATGCGCAGATATACCTGTCCATGGAGAAGAATATGTCCTGCGGCATAGGCAAGTGCGGCCACTGCAGGATCGGGCCTTATTACGCATGTAAAGACGGCCCTGTATTCACGTACGATAAGATCAAGGATCTGCCGAATATATGGGACT
>JAQUQN010000019.1:0-10771 GCA_028716065.1 Candidatus Omnitrophota bacterium | reverse complement strand
TGGATATCTGCTCGAAGTGCGAAGATTGCGGGATGAAGTGCAGTTACATCCAGCATCCGGGCAATGACGGCATAACGAATTTAAGGGAATTCGCGCATTTCGCTATCAACTGCCGCAGGTGCGACGATGCCCCCTGCGTAGGGTCGTGTCCATGGGAGGCGCTGGAATTGCAGGAGTATAACATGCTTAAAAGATACATGATGAGGTGCACCTCCTGCAAGACCTGTTCGCAGGCATGCCCATTCGGCGTGATATATCCCGAAACGATCCCCTTCATCATTTCGAGGTGCGATTATTGTATCGGACGGCTGAAAGGCGAAGAGGCGCCTGTTTGCATTCAATCATGCAAGCACGGTGGTATAAAATTCGGGGAGTTCGAGGAAAAGAAGGAAGAGGGCATGTTTCAGGTATCGGACTATCTTGTCGTGAAGACGAGTTATAAATGGGAGAGGGCCGACGAGCCGGTTAAGAAGAGATGAAGATATTAGGATATATATTCTCATTTTTAGTATTTCCCGGCTTTCTCTTCTCATCCATCATGGGGCTTCTCGTAGGCTGGGTGGACAGGAAGGTTACCGCGCGTGTCCAATGGAGGGTAGGGCCGCCCTGGTACCAGAATTTTGTGGATGTAGTGAAATTGTTATTATATAAGGAGACGTTGATACCCGCCGGTGTGAGCGCCGGGACATTTTTCCTGATGCCGGTGCTGGCCGCTTCAAGCGCGAGCCTCGTCTCCACGATAATGCTCATGGTCAACGCCTTCCCGAAATCCGGATTTATCGGCGATGTCATAGTGGTAGTATATCTCATGATCATGCCGTCCTTGGCGCTCATGCTCGGAGGATTTGCGTCCGCCAACGCGTATGCATCCTTAGGAGCGTCGCGCGAGATGAAACTGATGCTTTCGTATGAGCTACCTTTCATATTATCTCTGGTGGTTCCGATAATGAAATCCGGTTTCGCCGTCAAATTCGGGACGATCATAAGCCATCAGCATGCTAGCGGCCTTACGATAGCCAGTGCCTCAGGGGTCATATCCTTCTTCGTGATGCTATTATGCGTCCAGGCGAAGGCGGGATTCATTCCGTTCGACATGGCCGAGGCGGAGACCGAGATAATTTCCGGACCGTTCATAGAGTATTCCGGCAAAGCGCTCGGTATCTTTAAGCTGGCGAAGGCGATCCTTACTTTCATCATACCCATCTTCATGATCACCTTGTATTTTGGTGGGATCAATTTTAAGGGATGGGGTTTTATAACAAGCGTCCTGGAATATGTGCTGATATTGGTTCTCATGATCCTGATAAAGAATACCAACCCGAGGGTCAGGATAGATCAGGCGGTCAGGTTCTTCTGGGGGCCGCTCACAGCATTTTCGATAATCGCCGTGGTATTGGCGTACTGGGGATTTTAAAGATGGGCCTGAAAGAGAAGATACTCACGAAATCATTATATGTGTTTCACCTGTCGAGCGGCAGCTGTAATAACTGCGACATAGAGATACTGGACTGCCTTACACCGAGATACGACCTCGAGAGATTCGGCATAATCCTGGTGGGAAGTATAAAACACGCGGACGTGCTTTTATGTACCGGTTCGACCAACCGGCAGACGATACCACGCATAAAGAAACTGTATGAACAGATGCCGAAGCCGGGTTTTGTGGTAGCGTTCGGCGCATGCGGCGCTTCGAGGGGGCTGTTCAAGGATAGTTACAATACCGGCGCGCCGCTCGATGAGATAATCCCGGTTGACGCTTACATACCGGGTTGCCCTCCGAAACCGGAGGCCGTAATAGCGGCGCTCGTGAAACTGATCGATAAGGTCAATGCCAAGAAGAAGGGTTAAAGAATGGGAATAGATGATAGTTTAAATAAGATAAAGGATAGATTTAAAGAAAAGGTCCTAAAGGTCTATAGGCATTCCGACAAGAGGGCTTATGTAGACATAGACGCGAAGGATATAGTGGATTTTACCAGGTATATATTCAAGGACCTCTCTTTCCGGTTTAATATAGCCAGTGGCGTTGATGCTCTTGAAGGAATAGAGATACTATACCATTTTTGCCTGGACGCCGAAGGTTTTGTCATTTCGATAAGGGTGTTATTGAAAGACAAATCCGACCCCCATATCGCCACCATAACGGGTGTTACCAGGGGGGCATGGTGGATAGAGCGCGAGATCCACGAACTTTTTGGGGTGGAGTTCGACGGAAATTCAGATCTCAGGCGGCTTCTGCTTCCGGATGACTGGCCGGATGGCGTCTACCCCTTGAGGAAGGATTTTGTTGCCCCAAAAAGAGATTCTAGGAAAGAAGAAGGTCATCATGAGTCATAAAGCGACGATCCCGATAGGGCCGTATCATCCACTGCAGGAAGAACCGGAATTTTATAAACTGGTCGTCGACGGCGAGAAGGTCGTGGATGTCGACGTGAGGATAGGTTATAACCACCGCGGGATAGAGAAGTTATCGGAATCCAAGAGTTTCGACCAGTCGATATTCATAGTGGAGCGCATATGCGGCATCTGTTCCTCGAGCCATCCTATAGCGTGCGTACAGGCGGTAGAGGATATCGCCGGCATAGAGGTGCCGGAACGCGCGCTCTATATCCGTTCCATCACGCAGGAACTGGAGAGGCTCCATTCGCATTTATTGTGGCTGGGGCTGGCGGGCCATTTCTTAGGTTACAACACGGTCTTCATGTGGGCATGGAAATACAGGGAACCAGTCTGCGACATAATGGAGACGGTTACCGGGAACAGGCAGAATTATGCGATGATGAAGGTGGGCGGCGTGCGTCGTGACATAGAAAAAGATCACATACCTTATATATTACAGAGGCTTGATGAACTCCTGACAAAACTGGAGATGCTTAAAGGCGCTGTTCTGGACGATCCGGTGCTGCATGCCCGCCTTAAAGGCATAGGTATACTCACCAAAGAAGACGCCATAGATTATTCGGCGCTTGGACCGACAAGCAGGGCTTCCGGTATTACGGCGGATGTGAGGCGCGACCATCCATATGCCGCGTATGACAGGATAAAATGGAATGTCATAACGCGGGAAGAAGGCGACGTTTTTGCGAAGACCGTGGTCAGGATATTGGAAATGATGGAATCAGTAAGCATAATAAGGCAGTGCCTGGATAAGATGCCGAAAGGCCCCATAGATTCAAAGCCCAAGGATATACCTCCCGGAGAGGGCATAGGCCAGGTGGAGGCGCCCAGGGGCGAATGCTTCCACTATGTAAAGAGCGACGGTTCGAATTCACCTGTCCGCCATAAGGTGAGAGCGCCGACCTACATGAACTTCCCGACTTTCAGGGAGACGGTAATAGGCGAGACAGTTTCCGACGCGACGATAATACTGGCCGCGATAGACCCGTGTTACTGCTGCACAGAGAGACTTCTCATAGTTAACGATAAGGATAAAGAGTTGATGAACGTCTCCGAACTTATAAAGATGTCGCAGGAAAAGACAGCTCTGATAAAGAAAAAGATGGGAATAGCTTAATCCATGGCTCAGGATATCATATTATATTCGGTCTTCGTTCCTATAGCGGCAGGGATATTCTGTTTCTTCCTGCCGGACAGGATGAAGATCCTGGCCAAGACAGCGGCAATATTTATAACACTTCTTTCCCTCGCGGCAGCGATCTATCTTTTTATAAAAAAGCCGGCCTATTGGCCCAATGAGATCAGGGCCTTATTTATCGTAGACAATCTTTCGTCATTCATCGGTATCGGAATCTCGGTTTTTGCACTTCTCGTGACAGTATATTCAATGGGATTTCAGGAAAAGGCATTCGGAAGATTTTTTGCTTACCTGCTCATGACATTGGGCGGGGCATTGGGAGCGGCCTATGCCAATCATCTTGTAATACTCATTGTCTTCTGGGGATTTCTGGCCGTGACCTTATATCTCATGGTGAACATGGAAGCGACGGCCGCCGCAGCTGCCGCCGCCAAGAAGGCGCTCATAATAATAGCCGGGACAGACGCCCTGATGATATTGGGAGTAGGTATTATCTGGAATTTGACAGAGACTTTTTTGATGGACAGGATCCAGTTGCCGTTGACTAGCTTCTACTCTTTCATGGCGTTCATCACCATAGCCATAGCGAGTTTCGCGAAGGCCGGCGCCATGCCTTTTCATTCATGGCTTCCGGATGTAGCGGAAGACGGGCCCACGCCGGTCACTGCGTATCTTCCGGCGTCGCTCGACAAGCTTTTGGGCATATATCTACTAGCGCGTGCTTCGATGAGCATGTTCATCATGAATGATGCCTCCAACATGATACTACTCGTTGTGGGTTCGGCAACCATCGTCCTGGCCGTGATATTTGCGCTTATTCAGCACGACCTCAAGAGGCTTTTGGGTTATCACGCCGTTTCACAGGTTGGATACATGGTATTGGGCATAGGTACGGGCACAGCTATAGGCATGGCGGGTGGACTGTTCCACATGATAAACCACGCCATCTATAAATCCTGCCTCTTCCTGACCAGTGGTGTCGTGGAGAAGAGGGCAGGAACGACGGATCTATCAAGGCTGGGGGGGCTGGCGAAACTGATGCCGATAACATTCACCTGTTTCCTCGTGGCTGCGTTGTCGATATCAGGCATCCCTCCCTTTAACGGTTTCGTCTCGAAGTGGATGGTGTATCAGGGCATAATTGAATCGGCAAGCGCCAAGAATTATTTATGGGTCATATGGCTCGTCTCGGCCATGTTCGGAAGCGCGCTGACGGTAGCGAGTTTCATGAAACTCCTCCATGCCGTATTTTTAGGCAGGCCCTCAAAGGATTTCACGAAGGTCAAAGATGCAGGCCTGTTCATGGCGTTTACGGTCGTTATCCTGGCATCTGCGTGCATTATCTTCGGAGTATTTGCCTTTGTTATTCCTCTCCCGATCCTTATAATCCCGGCGGTGAATAGGGCTATAGCTTATATCGGGATATGGGCGCCGGCCGTGGCTACGCTTCTGATCACGGCTGGTATAATCATCGGGTTTCTGGCATATCTCTTTTTAAGACCACAGTCCTTTCGTACGGTTCCCGTGTTCGAAGGGGGAGAGGACAATACGGAATTCGCCAGGGTATCCGGAGTGGAATTTTACAATACGATCAAGGAAATAAATCCGCTCGGAGCTATTTACGCGAAAGAAGAAGCGAAGTCATTCGATATCTATTATATCGCCAAGAGACTGATATATTCTTTTACAAGGTATCTGCAGAAGATACATAATGGGGTGCTGCCGAGTTATCTAGTATGGTGCCTTATGGGTATGGTGGTAATGTTCCTGATACTTTTTTTGGTATATTAATATGATAGAGATATATCTGATACTTTTATTCATGATAGCCGCGGCGGTGATAGCCGTCTCTTTGAAGGACATGTTGTCGAGTGTCGTGGCTATAGGCGCGGTAGGCATAGGGTTATGCATGGCGTTTATTATACTGAAAGCGCCTGAACTGGCCATCATGCAGTTGGTCGTGGAGATATTGAGCCTGATAATTCTCGTTAGGGCTACCATAAGGAAAGATCTGCCTTTCAGCGCTTCCGGCAGGTGGTTGTTCAATACCGTAGTTACACTGCTCTTCTTTGCGGTATTTCTGACGACGGCTTATCTCTCGTTAAAGTGCCTGCCGAACTTCGGAAGCCCCGAGATGAAGATAGCCGGCGTCTATCTGACCGAAGGACTGGTTAAAAAAGGTATTCATAATGTGGTTGCTGCCATAACGCTCGATTTTCGTTCTTATGATACGCTGGGTGAGATAGCGGCGGTATTTACGGCCGTGGTCGGCATCTTGGCGGTAGGCCGAAGGATAGGGAAAAAGAGGGAAGACCATGTCGGTGAGTAAGAGGCATGAAGAGGGCATGACATTCATAGTCAAGACGGTTACGAAGATAACGCTTGGCTTTATACTCCTGTATGGCATATTCATATCGGTGGGCGAACATAATTCTCCGGGCAGCGGATTTGCCGGCGGCGTCATAGTGGCTCTATCCTTCGTTCATATAATGCTTGCCTTCGGCAGAGAGGCGGCGCGTAACAAGCTTCGTCTATTTTCGACCTTTTTATTGATAAGTACGGCGGCGGCCGTATTTTTACTGGCAACAGTAAAGAGTTTTATAAAGATACCGTATTTTTTATTAACGATGCCGCTATGCGAAACGGTTGTCGTCGGGGGCGGACTTTTCGTGGTATTCATAACGTTAGTTCTCATATATAAGGAAAAGTAGGTCACATGAGCGTATATCTATTGTGTCTTATATTGTTCTCCGTCGGGCTTTATTGTGTCTTGCGCATGAGGAACATAATCAAGATAATAATAGGCATCGCGATAATGGAGTATGCGGCCAACCTCTTCTTCATCCTGCTAGGTTACCGCACGCATGGCCGTTCGCCCATATACGCGCCGGACCAGGTGGTCAAGAACATGGTAGATCCGTTGCCACAAGCGCTGGTAGCGATAACCATAGCTATAGGCCTGGCCACGATGCTTTTACTCGTAGCCATCGCCATCAGGATATATGAAAAGTACGGGACATTCGACATAACCAAGATAAACAGACTTAAAGGATAACACATGTCTTTATTGCCTTTGTTGATAATAATACCGTTGGGTTCGGGATTCCTGATACCGCTCTTCGGAAGGAAGATAAAAGGCATCGCCGACCTCATGGCCATATTCGCGGCCTTTTTATCATTTGCATTGTCTCTTCTATTTGCGCTTGAACTTAAAGGGTCCGGGGTCCTGGCATGTAGCATAGGAGATTGGATTCCGCCCGTCGGGTTAGCGATGGTAATAGACGGTCTTTCCGGGCTCATGCTTGTGGTGATGAACCTGGTGGCGTTTTTGGTGGCGATCTACTCGGTGGCTTACGTCAAAGATTCCCGTAGCAAATGGAAATTTTTTACGCTCTTAATGATAATGGTCTCCGGCATAAACGGTGTGCTCCTGGCAGGCGATATCTTCAATATGTTCGTATTCCTGGAAGTGGCGGCCATGGCCGGTTATTTTCTGGTTGCCTTCGGAACGGGCGCTGACGAGTTGGAGGCCTCATTTAAATATGCGGTCATGGGGGTGGTTGCCTCCGTCTTTATACTAATTGGTATAGCGTTCCTCTACAGTTACACCTCTACGTTGAACCTGGCCGACATGGCAAATACCTTGGCCATCAGGGGGCCATCCATGGTCCTTCCTTTCGTCGCGACGCTTTTCTTTATGGGGTTTGGGCTCAAGGCGGCGCTCGTACCCTTTCACGCATGGCTTCCCTACGCACATTCTTCAGCGCCGGCGCCGGTATCGGCGATGCTTTCCGGAGTTTCCATAAAAGTTCTAGGCATATACGTTTTGGCGAGGATATTCTTCAATGTCTTTGGTCTGAGCCCGGCAATTTCGCTGATTCTCATAACACTAGGGATACTTTCAATGGTGATCGGGAGCGTTCTGGCTTTCGGCCAATCGGACATAAAGAGGTTATTTGCTTACTCCAGCATAGGGCAGATCGGCTACATAGCCCTGGGACTCGGAATAGGAACGCCTTTAGCTATATTCGGCGCGTTGTTCCATCTATTCAATCATAGTATCTCCAAGTCGTTGTTATTTTTGAATTCCGGGGCCATAGAACACTCGACTGGAACGAGGGACCTGAACAAGATGTCGGGAATATTATCGGCCATGCCGGTGACCGGCTATACAACGCTCGTAGGGTCACTCTCTATATGTGGACTGCCGCCTCTGGCCGGATTTTGGGGTAAGATCATAATAATCTTTGCCTGTATCAAGGCGGGCCGGCCTGCCATTGCGTTCATAGCGGCATCGATAAGCATTTTGACGTTGGCATATTATTTCAAGGCGCTTACACCCGCTTTGTTCGGTGCAGTAAAAGAGAACGGTTCCAAGGAACGGGTGAAAGAGGCCTCTTTAGCGATGATGCTACCCATGTTGATCTTGGCGTTTGTTTCAATTGCCGGAGCTGTTCTCTTGCTCCCGGCTGTGGGACAATTTCTATTTAATAGCGCGTCGTCGGTCTTGAGCAACGGTGCGGAATATGCCAATGTGGTAATCGGAGCGTTGAAATGATAGCTAAGATTTTTCTCTTCATTCTCTGGTTTTTAGTATGGATATTCTTATCCTGGCCCATAAATACGGGCGATGTCATTATGGCAGCGCTGGTATCTTTATTTGTCTGCTACATGATAAACGATCTATTGTTTTCTAATGGCGAAACGGGGAGATCGAAACAAACCGGGTTGATAGATGGAATAAGAAGACTGGCATGGTTTTTATATTATGTGGTGGTCTTCGTGTGGGAGTGCGTGAAGGCGAATTTCGATGTTGCCTACAGGGTTATACATCCAGATATGCCGATAAGGCCCGGAAGCATAAAAGTAAAGACCGGATTGAAGAGCGATATAGGGCTCACCTTTCTGGCAAGTTCAATCACGCTGACGCCGGGCACGACGACCATAGACATAGATAAGGAAAAAGGGATTATCTACGTGCATCTCATACATCTTAAGAATGATTATGACCCATCCTCGATGAGACTGGCTATTGTAGAAAAATTTGAAAAGATATTAAGGAGAGTGTTCGAATAGATGGGTAGAAGGACGCGTTGGTTCATAGGGATGGTGGCCGTAGTTACGCTGATAGGCCTGATAATATTTTATCCCATAACGTCCATGCTGGGATGGCAGTCGGTATTTTTACGCCGCGCCTTTCTCTGGCTGTTCATGGCAGCTTTTCTGTGCCTCTTCCGCGTTTTGAGAGGGCCTACTGCTCCGGACCGTGCCGTCGCAATAGATATGTTAGGCATATTGATCGTCGGTTTCTGTGCCATCTTAAGCATTCCTACGGGAAGAGACTGGTATATCGATATAGGTATAGCATGGGCCCTGCAAAGTTTCATAGGTATCATGGCACTGGCTAAATATTTAGAAGGGAAAGACTTCGATGAATGAAATAATAGGTACGATATTCATAGTAATAGGGCTCATATTTGATTTTCTGGGTTGCCTGGGTCTTATAAGGTTGCCGGATGTTTATAATAGGCTCCTGGCCTCGGCCAAATGCGTAACCTTGGGAACATGCGGGATATTGTTTGGGCTCTTTTTGTTCAAAGGCTTCACCGCCACAGGATTTAAGGCTTTATTATGTCTTTTGTTCATATTGTTAACGGCTCCTGTCTCCGCCCATGCGTTGGCAAGAAGTTCTTATCTCTCGGGGGTCAAGCCGTGGCAGGGTACGGTTGCCGACGAATACAAGGATGAGAAGAGGTGAATCATGACCATAGATGAAATAAAGACCAAGACTATATCGATGGCAGATAGGGTTTATGAGATGGTAGAGCTCATATCCAGAGGTTTTATGGAGAATAAGTCTGAACCATTGTCCAAGGCGCTCGAGACAGAGAACGTTATTAATGAGATGGAGAAAAAACTGACAAAGGATGTCATGGAATCATCCCGGTCATCCTCGAGCGAAGATGAGCGCAGGGTATTGTCCGTATTGGCCCAGGCCATAGGGACGCTCGAGAGGATGGGGGACGAGGCCGCAAGCCTTATAGAAAGGATCGAAATAAAGGTCAGCGAGAATCTGCTCTTCAGCCAGTTAGGCGTTGACCAGTTCAACGAGACCTATAATGCCATGAAGGAATCTGTCTCGGGCATGATAAAGTTTCTGAAAAAGCCCGACTCTGTCTTGAAAGACAGGATAATAAACAATGGTTTTCACGTCAAGGAACTGGTGGAACGTTACAGGAAAGAGCATTCCGACCGTTTGGTGAAAGGCGTCTGCACTCCCATGGCGGCCAACATGTATTTTGATATGCTCGATTTTACGGGAAACCTGGCAAGGCATTCTTCGAATATAGTAAAATTATTTTGAAACACGGATGATCACAGATTATAGAAAAGGCTAAAGATGCGGTATCCGAAACTTAGAGAATTGATAGAAGCGATAAAGGCGCTCGTAAAAGGGCCCTACACCACAAAATATCCTTATAAGCCGCATAAGCCGGCAGAGCGGTTCCGCGGCAAACCCGAATATTCCAACGAAGGTTGTATCGGCTGTTCAGCCTGCGCCTTGGTCTGTCCGGCCAGGGCGATAGAAATCCGTGACGTCGTGGTAAAAGGGAAGGCGACGAGGAAGATGGTCCTGCATCTGGATGAATGCCATTACTGTGGCCAGTGCAGCGCATTGTGCACCACGAAAGAAGATGCCCCGCCCGGCATCAAGCATACTGCCGAATTCGACCTGGCGGGTTTTGACAGAAGCCAAATGGTGTCCACCACGGATGAAAAAGAACTGGCACTTTGCGAGATTTGCGGAGACGTCATAACGACGAAGGCGCACCTTGAGTGGATATCCAGGAGACTGGGTCCGCTCGCCTTCTCCAATCCGACCTTATTCATATCCTCATTAAAAGAGATGAAGTTCGCCTCGGAAGTTTCTCAGATAGCCAAGGAAGACCTTCTAAGGTCCGACAGGATAAAGGTCCTTTGCGCTAAATGCAGGAGAAGAGCGACCATTGAAAGATTTTGAGGCACCCTCCTTGGAAGGCCTGGCCCAGGATATTAAAAAGAGGATAAAGGGCAAGCTCGCCATAGTGGGAATAGGGAACATCATCCGTGGCGATGACGGCCTGGGCCCGAAATTTATCGAAATGATCAGGGCCAGAAGGCTCAATATCCATCTTTTTGACTGCGGAACAGCGCCGGAAAATTATATATTCCCCATCCTTTCATCTTCCTGCGATA
>JAQUQN010000018.1 GCA_028716065.1 Candidatus Omnitrophota bacterium | reverse complement strand
AAGCGGCTCGAGACCATCTACATGGACGGAAGGCGCTTCCTGAAGACGACGAAGCGCCATTATGACATCATTATGATCAACCTTCCGATTCCCTCTACTCTCCAGCTTAACCGTTTCTATACAAAGGAATTTTTTGAGAACGTGCGATCGTCGCTAAAGGATAACGGTATATTCGCCTTCAGATTACTCGGCTCTTTAAGCTACCTGAGCCCGGAACTGCGAGACCTCAACGGTTCAATATTAAATACCTTGAAAGATGTCTTTTTTCCTGTCGTCATCCCCGGATACAGCAACATATATCTGGCCTCAAGAAGGGAACTGAACATAGGTCCGAAACTTTTACTGAAACGGCTTGAAGAAAGAGGTATCCCGACAAAGATATTCAATAAATCATACCTCGAAGACCGCCTGAACCCTGAATGGCTCAAATGGTTCAAGCGATCTCTTTCCAGTTATACCACGTTACGAAAAAATTCCGATCTTCGTCCGATCGGGACATATTACGCGGTCTCGTACTGGAACTCTCTTTTCTCTCCGCGCTTCCAGACACTGGTGCGGACCTGGGCCAAGATTAAATTTTTGCCGTTACTCCTGGCGCTGGCCATTTGCGGCGCGCTCCTATCCGCCATCACCCTATTCATTCCCCAGCCAAAAAAATATTCCACGGGCCTGGCTATCTTTTCGACGGGTTTTACGGGGATGAGCCTGAATCTCATCCTCATCTATGCCTACCAGTCATTCTACGGTTTCGTATTCTACCACATAGCCCTCCTCATATCCGCTTTCATGATAGGCCTTACGCTGGGAGGCTGGCTCATCACGCGTTCGCTATCTAGAATAAAAAATGACCTGGGTTATTTCTTGCGCATAGAATCTTTCGGCGTATTCTTTTCTTTAGGAATGGGATTTTTTCTTGTCTTTCTGAACCATTCAGGCATGTTCCGGTTCTCGGCCGTATTCTTTCTATTATCAGCCGTGGCCGGTTTCTTCATCGGCGCCGAATTTCCCCTTGCTGCTAAAATATATTTAAAGGATAAAATAAGAAGCGAGGCGGGCGGGTTACTCTATGCCCTGGATCTTCTGGGTTCGTGGCTGGCGGCGCTCTTCGTCTCGGCGGCTCTTGTGCCCCTCATCGGGATCCTTCCGACATGCATCCTATTGGCGGTTTTGAAAACGGCCAGCCTCGTAGCGATAGGTTTAAGTAAAAATTAGGGGTATTTTTCCTGCAGAAATGGAGGGCTTAATTCCAGACTCCGGGGATGGCGGTTTTACACCATTCGCATTTCCCGTCCTTTACATGATCTTCCAATATGGTATATCCGCTGCGTCTTATTACAACTTTTTTACAGTTATGGCAATGAGTGCTTTCGGCATCTATCCCCGGAATATTACCGATGTAAACATACCTCATGCCTGACGCCACTGCGATATCGCGGGCCTCTTTCAGCGTCTCGGCGGCCGTCGGATAGAGATTGGTCAGTTTATATTCGGGCCAGAAGCGGCTGAAATGCAAAGGCACGTCAGGCCCGACGTTCTGGTAAACCCACTCGCACATCTGGCTCACTTTTGCCATGTCGTCATTGAGCGTCGGAACGATCAGATTGGTGATCTCGACCCAGACCTTGTTCTTTTTCAACGTCTTGATCGTCTCCAGCGTCCTGTCCAGATATCCGGCGGCGAAATCCGTATAAAAGGATTGGCTGAATCCTTTCAGGTCGATATTCGCGGCGTCGAGATAAAGCGACAATTCCTCAAGCGCTTCCTGATTGAATGAACCGTTGGAATGGCACATGTTCCGCAATCCTTTTGCCTTCGCAATCTTAGAAGTATCGAGCATGTATTCATAAAATATGACCGGCTCGGTGTAGGTGTAAGCAATCGTTGGACAACCGGCCTGGAATGTCCGGTTGACGATCTCCTCCGGAGACATCTTATCGTTATATACCTGTTCGGGGGGCAGTTGCGATATCGCCCAGTTCTGGCAGCTCTTACAGCGGTAATTACAACCGGCCGTGGCAATGGAAAAGGCCCGCGTTCCAGGAAGGAAGTGAAATAAGGGCTTCTTCTCTATCGGGTCTATGTGCGCTGCGCATACCAGGCCATAAACGAACGAATAAAGCTTGCCGTTTCGCGGCTCCCTTACCCTGCAGAAACTTCTTTGGCCGTTCGAAAGCGTACAGAACCTGGGGCATAATTGGCACTGGACCGTCTCATCGTCTATTCTTTTGTAATACATCGCTTCGTGAAGATCGGTGGCAGTCGTTTTCGCGGCAAAAGCCTTCGAACCGCCTAACCATTCTGCGGCAAGACCTGTCGCGCCAACTCCCAGGCACAACGCGCAGGCCCTTTTCAAAAATTCTTTACGAGTCATAATAGTGCCTCGACCGCTCCCTTACGCCTGTTTTTCTCGTTCCCTTCTCTGCATTTCGCTTAAGTACGCGTCCGCTTCTTCCACACTCGCGAATATATTCATGTTGGGGATAGCTTTCATTATATCGAATACTTTCTTTATCTGAGGCCTTAAGTTCGTCATCAGAAAGGCCCCGCCATTCTTCTCCACCATTTTCTTCGTCTCCAGTATCACGCCCACGCCGCTCGAGCTGATATAATCCACGCCGCTCATGTTCAATATAAGATTTTTCGTGCTTGGAACGAGGACCGGTTCCAGAGACTTTTTCAGTTCCATGTAAGTCTCCGAATCGAGGGATCCGGTAAGCGAAACGGTAAAAGAAGATTCCTTACCCTTGGCTACATTGATCTCCAGCGACATATAGACCTCCTTTTTTGAATGGCCACTAAGTTATTCTTTCACCATATTAACATGAACCTTTTCGGGTATCAATTTAAATTGCGCGCCGGTAATCGCGTCCACGCCCATCCCCAGTGGCCCGCCCAGGAAGACATTTCCGCAAAACGCGCCGCTGATAACATGCAAAATCTTAACCTCTTCGGACCGGTACCCCTCTTTGCTGAAGACCAGGACGTGATCCTTATTCCTTTTCAGGTTTACTTTCGAGGGAGTTTTATAAGAAGCCGCGCCATCTACCTGAACGGTCGCGCCGCTTGGTTCGGACGAGACCAGTATCTTCTGGTACCATCCCGTCACTACGGTCGCGCAGCCGGAAATGTAAAAAGACGTTAAAATAACGAATACCGCTTTTGATAATATCTTTAGAGACATCTTCTACCCTGACCAATATTTATGGCATGACTATCTAACAGGCCTTTTAAATTTATTTCTGTCCAATCCTGGAAACCTGGGATCTTCACTATGAATTTTAATTTTTCGGGAATAGTTACAACCTGAAAGGTGGTCTTATCCGAGTGCGTGGCTCCCCCTTTATCCACGGTTATATCGAGAAGATCAAGCATCTTCTGAACGTTAAAACGGCCTCTATGGTTTCGCGCGAAAGAGAGAAGATTCCTTCGCCTCTCCACGGTCTTTTCGGCGATATCCGGAATTGGTTCTTCTCTCTTCCATGATGGATCTACAAAATGATTGGTAGCCACCATCAGACCATCCTCTTTTTCCGACCTCGACTTTAACCTGGAGGTCGTCCACTCATAAGCCGAGGCCCTCTTCGCATCGCATGCGCTCACTATTATAGGACAGTTAGTTTTGGAGCGGCTCATTCGCCTGTTCATGCCGTCCAGGTCGGAAACATTCATTAACAATTCAAGTTCGACGGCAAGCACGCTGGGAGTATTCATGTCTATCCTGTCATCCTCTAAAACTGGCGCCTCGTTATTGGCGATGAAGACGCCGTATCTATTCATCGCTGCATTAACGCCGACCTGCCCGGCATACCCTATGCTTGCTGTCGGTATCTCTTCCGATCCGGGATTATATACGACCAGTGTCATGAATTCGTTGAATCTTTTGAAATATTCGGGTTGGTCGAAGTTTCTGCCGAAGATGAGCGTCCCGTCCTCGGTATAGTCTCCCCAGACGGCTATGTTGGAACAGCGCCCGATATTCTGGTTTCGCATGTATTCGAATACATTCACCTGGTCAAGCATAATAAGCTTTTTCAGACTGATGCCGGAGGATTCGCTCATCCCTTCGAGCAGTATTTTGAATTTCGGAGGATATAAGCGGAAGATAAAACGCGATATGGCAAGAAGCTTCAGATAAGACATGCCTCCTTTTTTCATGAAATACTCTTCTATCACGGCCTTATAAAATTCATTAAGACGGTCTTTTGAAAAGCCTGCCATACTGGCGGCCCATTTCGCGGAAATCGCCGTTCAATTCCAGTACGTTTATCCGGCCCGTCTTCTTAAGTCTTCCCTCTTTCATGAAATAACTCTTTTTTTACGCGGTTCAGTCTAAAAATATCTCTTCCTCTATGTCAAAATTTTTCTGAAAATCCGTCTCTTTTGTCAATTCTGGGACCTTGAACTGAGTCTCATGCGCTCCCTCTTTGACCTTTTTAGAGCGGTACCTTTCAAACCCGCCTTTCCTGACAACTTTAAGTATAGGCGAATTCAACTCCTGACGCTGTCTCGTATCCTCATACTCCAGGTTGATGGCACACAAGAGTTCTTCGACGGCCTTCAGGAGGGCCTTCTTCTTTTCGGGCGGCGGATTATCGGGAAATTCCGCCAGGAATACATAACGGGGAGAGTCCCCCATCTCAACGGATGCCGAAAAAAACTTTAATGTCAGATCGAGTCTGTCGGCGGCCTTGTTCACGGCTTCATTTATGTGCGATTCGTAGATCTTCTCCCCGCTGATCGAGATAGCGTTAAGGCCCTTCTGGGTAAATTCGATCAACGGTGTTCTATTGAAAAATCCGTCTACTCGTATCAAATCGTCCATGTTATACCTGTATAACCCGCCGGGCGTCGTGACTATCAGAAGGTACTCTTTGCCCTCTTCCACCTGATCGCATAGAAGGATACGCTTGTCTCTTTTATTGATATCCTCCTTGGGAATAAATTCATAAAAATTCGTATCGATGGCCAATATACCCGCAGCGCCGTTATCGGTTATCGGAATGGAACAGCGCGCTTCCGTGGAAAGGCAGCCGAAATCCCTTACAGATATTTTACCAAAATATCGCGGAAGTTCCTTAAGGTACAATTTTACGGTCCCGCCCTTCCAGCATTCTATCAACTGTAGATTTGGCCAGAAATACTTGGGCAGGAGTTCCTTTTTATCGTTCAGGATATTCCTTAATTCATCCGCCCTCCCTGGGTCCGGTTTCAGTTTTTGCTCTAATACCTTTCTTATTCTTTCGGGAACATCTAAACTCCTGTCGAGGCTGCCTTTCTCTATATCATCTATTATCCTGTCTTTCCACTTATTTATCTTCTGGCACAATATCGCTATGGCGCTCGGGTTGAGCGTTGCCACCGTAGTAACGTTCTGCGCCATCGCTATCCTTAATATCGTATAATACCTCGCGCCATAGTCCTGGATCTCGAATGCTTCGTATGGGACCGCGCAGATACGCTTGATGATGGACGGGAGATTTACATAGGCGTGGCCGTTTTCGGGTCCGCATGGAATACCCGATTCGGTAAAAGTCTTTATCTCGGGGTCGATTATCGCGAAAACCTTACCTTTTGTTATGGCAGGGTAATCCTTGGATATATAATATGTCCATAACGCCATCAGTTCCGCTTTCTTTGCCCTGGAATATTCCGTTACAGGTATGAGTTTCGGCACGCCCGTCGTGCCGCTTGTCCTGCCGAAAAAGATGGGGCTATCGGAAGTTAGCACGCCTCGTTCGCCCCTGGCCATCCTTTCAACATGAGAACGGATGCTTTCGTAATCGATCAGGGGCACTGACGATCGATATTCCTCTATCGTTCTTATTTTCGAAAAATTGTATCTTTTTCCGTATTCTGTATTTTTGTTGCGGACGAGATACTCGTGAAGGACTTTTTTCTGGGATTCGACAGGATGGTGCGTGCTTTCTTCAAATCTCTTCGCTTGCGGCGCCATCAATCTCAAAAGCGCATATGCGATATTCATTATGGAGAAACCCTCTCTTTTTATATAATTGTATCATATATAAAAGAGGTTGTCGAAGTTATCATTCGTACCGGAGGGCTTCTATCGGATCCAGTTTGGCTGCCTGTCGCGCCGGCCAGAGGCCAAAGATAAGACCTATAGCTATTGAAAATGTCGTGGCAAGCAGAATAGAGAATAAAGAAACTTTGATCGTCCACCCGGCAACTACAGCCAGAAGCATGGCTATGCCGGTCCCGAATAATACGCCGGCAATACCGCCGCTCAGCGTCATGGTTACAGATTCTATCAAAAACTGCAGCATAATATCTGATTCCCGAGCGCCTATCGCTTTCCTGAGGCCTATCTCCCTCGTACGTTCCGTGACGGAGACGAGCATTATGTTCATGATACCTATGCCGCCCACGAGAAGTGAAATAGCTGCGATAGAACCTAACAACATCGATATCGTTTTGGTAGTTGATTCCAAGGTTTGCTTGATATCGGCCATATTCCTGATCTCAAAGGCATCTTGATTTTCCTTGGCCGTTGCAAGACGATGACGCTTAATGAGAAGCTCGTTAATAGACTTTTCCGCTTCGTCCATTAAAGAAATATCGCTCACTTCCACATCGATCGAATCGATATACTGTTTTCCTAAAAGGCGATACATGCCCGTCGTTACAGGGATTATCACAACGTCGTCCTGATCGCGGGGGCCGGCGGCTCCCTTTTCAGGCAGGATGCCTATCACCTTGAAATTAACGCGTTCTATCTTGATATACTTATCTATCGGGTTTTCTTCTCCGAAGACTTGCCTTAACACGGTTGTCCCTACTAAAGCGACCCGCGCGCGCATGCGTACTTCTTCCTCAGTGAAAAACCTGCCGACCGTAGGAACTGCCGCGCGCATCGTGGCATATTTTACGCTCACGCCTTGGACCTGTGTATTCCAGTTCTTATTACCATATACCACCTGACCACTACCACTGACATTTGGAGAGACACATTTCACACCAGGCAGCTTTGAAATCGCGTCCACATCCTGAAACGTAAATCGTGCGATTGCTCCGGCTCCAAGCGATACGCCCCGCAGGTGATGCGATCCGGAGCGTATCATCAAAAGGTTCGAGCCTAAAGAAGCTAACTGTTTCCTAATGGACTCCTGCGCGCCCGTTCCCAGCGCGAGCATCGCTATCACAGCGGCGACGCCTATAAGTATTCCAAGCATTGAAAGCGCCGTGCGCATCTTGTGTGAAATTATGGAAAAAAACGCCTGCCGGAAATGATCAGTGAACTCGGCGCGTTTTATATCGAGGCGCGATCCGGATATTATAGCGTCTACCGATACGCTTATAGGATTAGCGGTTTTTTCATCTGGAATATTCTTCTTTTTTTCACTTCGCCTAATTTCTCCGAGCGGAATGCCATCTTTATGCAAAGCTTCATCGGCAATGACTTTGCCATCCCTCATACGTATTATTCTTCTGGCATACCCTGCCACTTCTTCCTCATGCGTAACCATTATGATCGTCTTGCCCTTACTGTTAAGCTCGGCAATGATCGACATTATCTCATTCTGGCTCCTGGTGTCCAGGTTGCCTGTCGGTTCGTCGGCAAAAATAATCAATGGATCGTTTACGAGGGCTCTTGCAATGGCTATGCGCTGCTGTTCGCCTCCGGAAAGCTCGTTAGGACGGTGCAGCGCTCTTTGCGCAAGCCCGACATCATTTATCCTTTCCATCGCCTTTTCTTTCATGTGCCTTTTACCGGCGTAGATGAGCGGAAGTTCCGCGTTCTCAAGCGAGCTTATCCGCGGCAGGAGATGAAACTGCTGAAATACAAATCCCATCATGTGGTTTCTGAGAATGGCCGATTGATTATCCGTAAGGCCGGTTATGTTTTTACCTCCTAAGATATATTCGCCGGAATCGGGCCTGTCCAAAAAACCCAATATATGCAGGAGCGTGGATTTACCGGATCCGGACGGGCCCATGATGGCAAGAAATTCTCCTTCTTCCACTGTTAAAGACACACCTTGCAGGGCCGCTACGGCCGCCTTACCGGTAGAATAGGTCTTCCCTATGTCTTTCAGCTCTATGATCTTCATTTTTTTCTTCTTGGCACGGGCATCAAGGGGTTGGTGCCGGTCTTGGCGATATTCGCTTTATATTTTTGAGTAACTATCCATACTTTGTCCGAGGCGGTCAGGCCGGAGATTATCTCTATGTTTTTCTCATCAGAAATTCCTGTCTGGATCCTGCGTTCTTCCACCTCCTGAGTCTTCTCTCCGCGCACAAGAACATAAGGTCCTTCTTCATCCCGTTTAATCGCGCTCAGAGGCAATATCAAAATATTATCTTTCGCCTTTTCCACGATGGCAACCGTGGCGCTCATGCCCGAGCGAAAAACATCCGGCACGCTATCCGGCAAAATATCCACCTTATAGATAGTGACATTATTCACAACTTCGGATTCATAATATATGTGATCTACCTTCCCGGCTATCTTTATCTCGGGATAGGCATCAAGAGTTATACCCGCTCTCTGGCCAAATTTTACTTTTCCTATATCGGTCTCGTCTACCTGGGCCTGTACTATCAGATAATCCGATAAAACTACGACAACGTCACTCGACGTAACGGTTTGTCCGGGCTCGTCAGTACTGACAATTACCTCCCCGTCTATCGGCGTTATTAAAGGAGTCGCTTTATAGACATCTTCCCAATACTTCATCTCTTCGGGTCCGCGCGCCCTCGCCGCGTCCAATAAAGCCGCTCGTTCCGTTGAACTCATCAATGCCAGAGTCTGACCGGCCTTAACCCGCTCGCCTTCCTTAACCAATATTTTATCGATACGACCGTTGATGGGCGGTTTTATCTCGAGCCTGTTCTGCGGCTGAACAGTCGCGGTAGAAGTGATGCTCATCTGGATCGCGCCGATAACGGGCTCTATTTCCTGAACGGTTTCATCCGAAGATTTCTGCCTCGATTTTAATATGAATACCGCAATAACTATGACAACTACTATAAAAAAATAGATCGGCCATTTCTTATTTTTCGTCATAATCCAAAGTCCCCCCCTTTGCCTGAATCCAACTGGCTTCCGCGACCAAGGCATCCCGTTGGGCGGTGACATAATTCTTCTTAGCGGAAACCAGGTTATCCTCTATGATTATCCAATTATCATATATTAAAAGCCCTATAGAATATTCGGCTGTCGATATCTTGGCTCGTTCCTGAGTCGCCTCCAGGAATTTTTTCTTAACTGCTACATTGTCCAAGGCATTCTGCAGCGTTATCCATGCGCTCGACAGCGTAACGATAACGCTGTCCCTGCCGCTTCTTTCATCCGCCTCGGCCTGGCCCAGCGCAGCCTTTGCCTTGTTCATGCTGGCTATGAGATTACCGCCGTCGAATATGGGAAGCATGAGATTCGTCCCGATTGACCACTCGTTCTTATCGGGGAAAGCATCCACATTGGTATTGCCTAGATCTCCGCTAACGTACACCTGCGGGAAAAATGCCGCTTTCGCCGAACTCAAACCAAACTTGGCGGCGTCTTTTTTTGCGATGAGTTGTTGTAATAAAGGGGTGGTTTGGGCTATATTCTCAAAATCCGGTCTTTCCCTTGCGGTCTCCTTAACCTCCAGATCTCCTGTAGCTACAAGAGATAAAAATCCCGTCCGTCCCATTTCCTTAGTAACCTGTCTTTGGGCAAGATATATACTTCTTTTCGCCTGGTCCACATCATACTTTGCCTGTGCAAGATCCGCTTCGGAAGTAAGAAGCGACCCCCTATGCTCTCTACCGCCCTCATATCTTAACTTCACCAACTCATAAGTCTGTTTTCTGCGCGCCTCGATCTCCTCGGTAACTTTCAGATATTCCTGTGCGGCCAGCAGGTTGGCATAAGCCGTCCTTAGATTTAATCGTATATTAGAGGACGTTACATCATAATCGTAGCGGGAAGCTATTATATTCCTCTCCGCACTGGATAAGTCGAAAGATGTTTTGAAACCGTCGAATAGCAGTTGTCTTCCTTCAATACTATAATCATATGTGGTCTTGCGCCGCTTGCTACTGCCTGTCGCGATATCGCTTGTTGTGGACCCTCCGGCGCTGCCGAACGTCGCCCCTTTGGAAGTTACCTCGCTCGCATTTCCTGTTATCTGGGGCAACGTTGCGCTACGCGTAATCTCTTTACTGGCCTTTAACTGACTTATTTTTTGAGCCGCGGATATGAGATTGGGGTGTTTTGCCTTTGCAACTTTTACACACGTCTCCCAGGCGATAATTTCTTCTTCCGCGCTCGCATAGCCTATCGCCCAGCATGAAAATATCGAGATCGCTAATACAAATTTTATATATCTCATTTATTTTCGCTTTTCACGAGAGGACCGTTCTTTCATCATTGTTATATGATCCTCTAAGAATTTTAAAAACTTATTAAACTCTCCTTCAGGGATAATACTGATCATCCTTTTACTGTGAGGCGGGCCGGAAACAATAACTACGTTGTCCCCCGCCTTGATACTGAGCGCCCGTCTCGCTTCTATAGGAATAACTATCTGCCCTTTTGTCCCCACCGGTACTTTGCCATAAAACTTAGGAAAATCCGCCATTCTCGCCTCCTACGTATAGGTATTACTTGTATTACTTTTCATACAAAGTATACCACATCTTTATTCTATTGTCAATCCTCGGCGGATTTTCTCCGTCGGAGACTTGTTATAACTCATTGTTGCGCAATGAATTATATTACTGGGGTAGGCGAGGGAATCTGGTCCTCCGCTCGCAGAGCTCGCTCCGGACCGGCCATGCGAATTCTAAAATCGAAAGGAAAAATACGCGTCAAAAATTAAAACTTGCCTCAAACCCCAGGACCAGCGCATCGTCTATATCGCTCTCGCCGTTCGGATTTATTATATATTGTATATCCGGCGTGATATAGCACCATGGCCCCAGCTGAAACCTGTGGTTCAATTCCAGGATCATTTCATCGCTTTGGCCCTCGAGCCTGTCGCTGAAGTGGCCCAGGATGAAACAGAGAGCCGTGACGTCGCGGTTACGGTTCGGGGGCAGGCCCTGGTACACTAGACCCGTGGCGATCTCGTATACCTGCGTGTTTATATGATCCTGGGGTGCCAGCGTAGCGGCGCCCCATACCGTGAGTCCCTTGGGCCTGTCGAGCGGCAAAGAGCTCAACTGCGGATAAAAAGGTTTTCTTATGCTCTCCGCGAGCATGGCGCCGGACCTCAAATAGGACGGGCCTTCATATTCGGGCCACTCGCCTTTATATATCATCTTATCCGCCATGAGATAGAAGCCGTGGTTACCGTGCCAGCGTTTATCAGGATGTGAGAGGTCGGTGAACCGGCTCGATTCGTAGTAACTCCCAAACGATATGCCACCCGGAAGTATCGCCTCTCCTCTCTCCTGTCCGTGCCTATACGTGATCTGCCCCACGGCAAGATAGCCTTCGTCCATGTCGAAGCTGAAGTCCGCTCCATGATTATTGACCTTGGCCGCATTCGGGTCCGCGTTATATAATCCGGCTATGACATTCCAATCTTTGTTGGGCTGATAAGTAACCCTCGTGCCCCATGCGGCTATGCTATAATGCGGAAAGAAGACGTCGGAGGGGATGGCGGCCAACCTTCCGTTGACCGCGCTTGTCAGATAATACTGGAACATGGGCGACACTGCAAAAATGTCCCCCGCGAATATACGTCCGACCTCGAACGTGAATGTATCATCGAGCACTGACAGCGCAAGGTCGAGTACGCCGAAGAAGTAGTCGCCGGACGTAAATACTTCCTGCGGGCTGTAGAAGGACCCTATTGCGGCCGATATATCCCGTCCGGTCGCCAGAAAATTGCTTACCTTCAGCGCCAGCCCCGGTATAGAAGCTATCTTCTCTAAATCCAGCGCGGCGGTAAGAGACAGGAATCCGGAATATTTTGCGACCTGCTTGAGTCCGCCTGCGGGGTTACCGCTTATATCCGTAATATAGTTTGAAGATATGTCGATACCGGCATCTTCGAGTGAATCACGAAGGCCGCCCCAATTGCCCGTAGCGGTCTTCTGCGATAGCCAGCCATTAATGCTTGCGCCGGTGTGGTTGATATCTCTATTGCCAGCGAAGGATAGCTCACTTACTGCGGAGAAGAAGAATAACGCGATAACGGCCGATATTATCCCTTTATCCAAGGTCACCGTTTAAAATATTCCTTAATTTTGGATGTATCGCCTTTTTCCTTGGCGATAGCCAACATAAGGAGAAGGCGCGCTTTCGCGCCGGTAAGGTCGTTGCCTAATATGGCTCCGTCCCTTTCAAGTGTCTCACCGCCGCCCTGGTCGCCATACATAGGCCATACTCCGCTGTGATAGACCCTGGTGGTTATTACAACGGCTATGCCCTTTGCCATTGCGTATTTAATGGCTTCGTAAACTTCCGCGTTGACGTTGCCCGCGCCGACGGCATCTATCACTATGCCTTTAGCGCCGTTATCCGCGGCAAAGCGCACGAATGAACCGTCGTCTCCGGCGAACGTGCTAAGAAATACTGTATCCGGTAATTCATCCGGGAGTGGAAACTTCTGCTTTGGGGGCGCATCGTTATACCGGACAACTTTGCCCATCGCTATATATCCGAGATAACCCTTTTCCCCGGAGTCGAAGGTCTGAACATTCGTCGAATTGGTCTTTACCACATTCCTGGCGGAATTGATATACTCGTTGAGTGTTACGGTAACGCGCCAATCTTTTGCCTCTTCCGAACATACCTGTGTCACGGCGTTCAGTATATTCGCCGGCCCGTCAGGCGATACATCGGAAGCATCGCGCATCGCGCCGACAAAGGCTACGGGCTTATCGCTCTTTAATGTAAGTTCAAGGAAATACGCTCCTTCGGCCATCGTATCGGTGCCATGAGTGACGACCACGCCTTTTACTTCGGGATCGGCGAGATGTTCATCGACGGTCCTGGAGAGCTTTGCCCATATCTCGGGTGTCATCTGCGAACTGTCAATATTACAGAGGTTCACTACTTCTATATCGGCGACCTTGCCAAGGCCCGGGACGGCTTCGACGAGGTCCTTGCCGGATACGGCTGGAACCGCGCCGCCTGTTTTCGGATCCGTCTTCTCGGCTATGGTACCGCCTGTAGTGACTATGACGACCTTCGGAAGTTCCGCGTAGGAAGCTGCGACAAAGAACATCGAAACCATTATACAGCAGACCGAAAATACCATGTATCTAATCAGCTTCATGTCCCCTCCTATATTGTCCTATTTACATCAGGTTCACGATAAGGCTTCCCCAGACCGTCAGGAGGACATTCGCAAACGCGTACGGTGCGGCATATCCCAATACGGCCAGAGGACTGCCTGATGCCTCGATGATCGCATTAAGCGAGGCCGTGCAGTTGTGCGAACCTGTTGCCGCGCCCAACAGCAATATCGGGTTCATCTTCAGGACCTTCAGCCCTAAAAACAGTATGACGATTACGGGCAGGGTCGTCACGACGATGCCTCCCAGAAATACCGAAAGGCCCGTAGTCTTGATGGCGGTCAGCGCTTGTGGACCGGCAGCGACACCCACGCAGGCCACAAAAAGATTCAATCCCAGATCACCCAGTATCCACTGCGCGCCGCCCGGGATCTGCCCGAAGGTCGGATGAAGGGATCTGAGCCATCCGCATAAAAGCCCTGCAACGAGAACTCCACCGCCGGTACCCAGCGTGATCGGGATACCGCAGACAGGGATGACTACAAGACCCAGCAGTGTACCGAATATACAGCCGGCCGCCACAGTGACCAGGTCGGTCACGGTAGTCGGCCTCTCGGCGTATCCGAGAAATGCGACCACCTTCTCCACGTCATCCTTGGAACCGACCAACTGAAGTATATCGCATTTATGGACCACTGTCCCCGGTATGATGGGCAGCTCATGGCCCTGTCTCGTAGCCTTGCGCAGGAATACGCCGTGCGCAAGTTTAAGTTTTCCGAGCTCTCCTAGCGTCTTGCCGGCGGCCTCTTTATTAAGAACGCAGACATCCATGATCTCCCCGCTTACATCCATAATAGTCGCCCGGTCGACCTCCGGCCCTATCAGTTCCGCAGCACTGACCAGATTGGCTGTTGGGCCCAGTACCAACAGCGTATCTTCGCGAGATACGACTACCTCCGGGGTGCTCTCGATCACCTGTGCGCCTCTCTTTATCCTGTCTATCGCCACCCTCGCGGGGAAAAGGGCCTCGATCTGGGAAACATTCTTACCTATTACCGCGCCGTTCAGGGCCGTATAAGCCCTCATATCGAGCCGGTGCGTCCATGAGAAGATCCCCTGGCCTTCCTCATCCGATGCCGATCCCCCCATTTGCTTTTCCAATTTTTTTGCCTCGGCCTTTGGATCTATCTTTAAAAGGAGAGGCGCCATCTTTACCAGGATGATGGTGCCGGCAGTTCCGAATATGTAAGTGATTGCGTACGCCACCGCCATGTTGGAATCGAGCGCGTTCTTTGCGTCCGCCGAAATCCCAAGATGCTTGATGGCATCCCCTCCGGTGCCGAGGGCGGCGGAAGTGGTCATCGAGCCGGCGAACATGCCTGCGGTGGTACCTTTGTCTAAATGTGCCACCTTACCGATGATTATGGCAGTCGCAAGCGACGTTATGGCCACCGCGAGCGTAAGCCAAAGATAATTCATGCC
Organism: Candidatus Omnitrophota bacterium; assembly: GCA_028716065.1. Taxonomy (GTDB): domain Bacteria; phylum Omnitrophota; class Gorgyraeia; order 2-01-FULL-45-10; family 2-01-FULL-45-10; genus JAQUQN01. The sequence goes on along the minus strand of JAQUQN010000018.1, from coordinate 897 downwards.
CTGTTTCTTTAGCGAACCGAAGAACTGCGGACCTACTTTATAACCTACGGTAAATATAAACAATGCGAAACTTATGTTCCTTACGAGCGGCGGGATGGTTATGCCGACCTGGCCAACGACAATAGCAGCCAAGAGTATTGACGCTGTGGAGCCAAGGCTAAAACCGAATATCTTCAGCCGCTTGCCTGCGAAATATCCGATGGCGAGCGCCAGGAAGAGCACCAACTCCGGATTATTACGCATCATCTCCAGGATATCGTGTGCCATGCAAACCTCCTATTCTTCTTCGCCATTCAGTCCGTAAGCTCGGGTATGGCTTCGTAGAAATAGGTCCTGCAAAGCTCTACCACAGAATACTCGTTGAAGAGCGAAGCAGACCTATTTTTTGGATCCTTTCCAGGTATTGTAATAATCTTCCAGCAGTTCGCTTATGCCCTTGCCGATCGACGTGTAAGCGCTGTCGTCGAGGTTTGCCAACGACACCCTGACCGACATGTTGGGGGCGTCGAAACCTCCGCCGTCCATCAGCACAATCGACTTTTCGTCGGCCAAGCGCCACACGAAGTCTATGGGCTCGAAGCTCTTTACCAGATAATCCGCGAAGTCCGCGCTATAGCGCGTCCTGGCAAGTTCAGGTATGTCGATAGTCGTATAATAACGGGCATCATATTCGTCATCCGGGGCTTTTACGCCGACCGCGGAGTAGAGCGCCTCGAAACGCTTCCTGACGATATCCTGGGCCATCTTCTTATAAGTGCCCTTTTTGTCAACCAGGCAATGGAGGGCGAACATCACCATCATCACCTGCTGGGGCGTAGAAAGCCCCGCGGTATGGTGCAGAGCCACAGAGCGCGAATCGGCGACCATGCGGTCTATCAGTTTCATGTGGTCCGGGTC
>JAQUQN010000017.1 GCA_028716065.1 Candidatus Omnitrophota bacterium | reverse complement strand
GCAGGGCCAGGAACACAAAGGCATATCTCGATATACAGGAGAGCGAAAATCTCAATAAGATCCTCGGAGAGAGGGTCGCTAACGAATTCTTCTCATTGAACGAAAAGATCAAGAACGCGTGGGAAAGGGTAGAGGCAGCGCAGACCGCATGGGATAAGGCGAAAGACAACCTGGCAGAGATGACCAGAAAGTATGAAAGAGGCGAATATACGGAGGACAGGTTAAGGCAGGCCGAACAGACGGAATCGGATACCCGCGACAAATACGCCGACGCGATATTTACATATGAAAGGCTGGTCATATCGTTCGTCAACAGGCTCAACATCATGGGCGTGGAGATGGACCTTGCCGTCGAGACTGTGGAAGCGGCAAAAGCCGCGGCTAAGGCAGAACCGGCGGAAGCGGAAATTGTTAAGACCAGGCGGGAGATCGTCAAGCCGCCTGTCATATCCGCGGCCACGACAGCGAAAGACGTGGCTAAACCGGTAGAGGAACTATTCGGCGTATTGAGGAACACCGCTCCGCCGGCCGGGAACAGGAACATCGACGAACTGCTCAAGATAGCGCCACTTGAACAATGGAACGCTATCTTTGCCCGCCTTACGAATCTCCACGGCCTTGCCCCGCAAGAGGCCAAAGACCACATCCGGGGAATGGCCAAATGGCTTCCTTATATATTGGATAACGCTGATAAGCTGGATGAACAGTACTATCTGGGAAGGTTCTTCTACCGCTCCATGACCAATGAACAACAGACGAAGATAAATGACCCCGAGAAGGGAGCGTATAAGGACCTCTTCATCATGCTCGGGATGGCCGACTACCTGCAATCTCTCGCAGAGTATCGCGTCGCTCAGGGAATAGAGCCGGATGCCGCCGCCGCGGAACGGTTCGTAAAAAGCCACCTCAAGCACTCTGTCGACATGCTCGGGAACATCCAGAAAGGTAATATCTCGCTGGGAGAGTCTAACTGGATGACGTTTGTCCAGATAGATATAGATAAGACTGGCATCGGCCAGAACGATATCGAGGTCAGACAGAGGCGCGAAGCAGTAAGGCCGATAGCCGAAAGGGTCAGCCGTAAACACCTCGACATAGACAACATGAAGCACTGGCCGATACTGGACCTCTACTATTCATACATGGCGCTGCAGGATATCGACATGGCGCAGCTGGGCGTGATGGCCGAAATCATGAGGGAAGTGGAGCCCATATTGAACGAAGGCTTCGGCGACATGAAGGATAAGAACGACTGGCCGAGAGTTGAAATATTGAAATATGCCGAAGCGTCGCGGCTGAAATTCCTGCTCGAAAAGCGCGATGAGATCCTGAAGAAGAGACCGGAAGCGAGGACCGCCGAAGAGAGTTCGTTCCTGGAATTTTTGCCGGAAGAGATCGCCCGCGAAGAGGAACTCGTTCGCGAAAGGCTCTCGCTCGACAGGCTCATCATGGCCACGATCTCTCTGATAGAAGGCGCGGAGCCAGGCCTACAGTTGAAGGATATCATAACCGCTGACACGACCTTAGGCGACAGGCTGGAGTATTTAGAGACCGTCATCTCCAAGATGAAGGGAAAGAACAAGAAGGTCTCATCGGATGACTTCAAATATCCCGTATTCGACGCCATCTATTTCGTCAATAACCGCGGCAAGGCGTACCCGGACACGGACGCCGAAGGCAAGCGCCTTACCTATTATGTCGAGAGCGATACGGGCATCATATCGGTGTGTAAGGGTAGGGATGATGCGCCTTTTGCCGCTTTGAAAGACGCGAGGTTCAACGAATGGACATGGCAGTTTGATAAGGGATGGCTCTATCAGGCATGGGAAAAGACGGAGGCCATAAAAGGTTATGCTTCGCCGAAATGGCCTGACGGCGAGGTGGTTAAAATAGCTCAAGGGACAAAGATTACCGGCAAGTCGTATTCTAGACCCAGAAAAGAGGACAAGGAGACGTTCACCGTAGGCAATAGCCGCATACTTAAAGGCAGGGCGGTGGAAGGACCGGCTACGCTCTTCAGGGAAGGCCAAAGAACGTTAATGGCGATAACGCCGGAACTCGTAAAGATAGAGAAGATAGACGTTGTCAAGACATGGGTGAGCATATTCAATGACGCGGGCAAGGTCAGCAAGGCCTACGGCTTCCTGGCGGCCAAACCCGGTGTCGTTGATGAGCCCTCGAAAGAAATATTGCACGATAAATATACGATCACTTATGACGGGAACGTCAGAAGGGCAAAGAGCGTCGGAGTTATTATAGACCCTATCACCAATGAGAAGACGGATAAGGTGGAGGAGTTCGTCAAATACGACGCCGAAGGCCGCGTGATATCGATAAAGACCAATATAACTATAAACAACAGACATCAGCATGAAAGCATCCTCAATTATAAGGCCTTTGACGGAGACAGCAGGCCCATCGAAGCCGAAGAGACGATAACCTACTTTGACGATAAGGGAGCTCTCGACAGGTCAATGAGAACGGAAAAAAGGTCAAAGATAATATATGATGAAGACGGCGTGGCGGACTGGAAAGCCCGGGAGGTCAGGAACTTTAACTACGCTAATAATGATTATTACCTGGCTAATGACGCTCTTCAGCCCGATGAGAAGCAGGAGACCCGGATAGATGAAACAAATCTTTTACGCTACGGGGCATTAAAGAGGGTAAGGGGTAAGATAACCGAGCGTATAAAATATCATTATAAAAACGGCATACGCACAGGGAGCACCTCGACCGTGACATACTTCGAGCCCAGGATAACCGAAGACGGTGAGATAAAGGTTGAGATACCGGCATATACGAGCGAGACTAAATATAGCAGCCACGATGATAAAGGCAGGCCCACTTACGCCGAGGAGACGATCACCTATTATATCGATGGCGCAAAGCTCTCTTATAAGAAGGGTGAGAGGGGTGAGATGCTGCCCGTTATCGAAGGCAGGCTGGATACGGAAAAACATACGGTAAAGAAGGCGAATATCTCTTATGACAGTAAAGGCAACGCGGTCTGGGAAACCATAAGCGTAACCAATGAAAACGTAGAGGGAGATTACTATATTACGAAAGAGGCAAAAAATAGCGAAGGAAAGACGGTGCGCGTGCCGACAGAGAAGCGCGAAACGCAATTCAGTAAAGAGATAACCGTATTGAGGAGAGGTCTCTTGAAAAAACTGAGGGGCCAGACCGTAATAGAATTTACGACTTATAGCTATAAAGAAGAAGGCACGGACCAGAAAGAGTCCGCGACTACGAAATTGAGTTTCTTCGAAGAGCAGCCGGACGGCCGTCGTGAGCTTAAAGTAGCGTCTGAAAGCTCTTCTAAATATGGGAAACTCGGCAATAACGACCTATTGGCAAAGACCATATACTATAGAGATGAAAAAGACAACCTCAGAGGGGATAAACCGAGTCTCGAGGAATCCGTTTACGATGAAAAAGAACGTAAATGGAAACTCATAGACGGGAAATATCCCATAAACGATGATTATTACAGGACCACCCTGATAAAAGATGATAAGGGTAATATAGTCGATGTCGTGCCGCTCGAAAATTCCACCCATTCCGTATTGTACAGGGTCACTCAGAAGGGTTTGGAGAAGTCCTACCTGGAGATAAAGCAATACTCATATACGTATAAGAACGGCATCAGGACAGGCCTCAGGATAAAGACGTTCATTCAGGAGGAAGGCAGGGAACAGAAATTATTCAGTGTCGAGAAGATAGTTTATGACGGATGGAATATAGTGAAAGGCGAGATGCCCACCCGCGCCAAGAAATTGACCATCTTCAAGAAGGAACCCGTAAATGACGACATCACGGAAGCCGAGGCGGACAGGATAGAGCATTTCAACATAGAATATGTGCGCAATAAGATGGCGCCGGACCAGTTCGAGGAGGCATGGGTGCCGTCTTACTATATAGAGAAGTATACCAAGAAAGTCACGGACCCGGTCTCCGGCAAAGAGGTAGAGAAGAAAGCTACCAGAGAAGGCAAGGTCGTAGACAAACAAAATATTCAGTATAGCAAATACATAAAACAGGCATGGAACTGGGAAGTCACCGACACGGTAGAAGGCGAGAAGCCGGTCACTAGCACGGAGAAGTACCTCTATACGTGGGATTGGAAACTGATATTCGAGCTTCCCGAGAAGAATGACAAGGGTGAGACCGTATATATACTCCTTGAGAGGGATCCGGAAGGCAAGCAAAAGTTGAGCAAGAAGGTAACATTTACCCTTACCGAGGGCCTGGACATCGATTGGAGCTCTTATAAGGAACTCGAAGTATATAAAGAGGACCAGGATACGGGATTCGTGTATAGCATACCGATGACCGATGAATTCTTCAAGGAAGGCATATTCTACAAAGGGTTCATAGGTTCAAGCGACGTTTTCGGTTACGAGTATAAAGACGTATTGGTGCAGTTGGAAAAGTGCCAGACTATCGACGGTAAGCCATTCGTCAGAAAAGGCATATCCCCCGAAAATATACCCATTCCGAGCAGGGCCAGCTACAAGACGCTGGAGAATTATTTTGCCCAATACGACCCGCGGGAAGGCTGTATCATGGTTTATGTAAAGCGCGCGGGTGACGACAGCAGGTTCTGGCTCGGCCGCAGGTCCAAGATAGGAGAGGTGCGCGTCATAGAGGAATGGCAAGGGTCGTTCGAATTAAAAGAAGACGAGAAGACCGGTGAGATAAAACCGGTGAAGGCGGAAGGTGCGAAGAAGAATTTTACCTATGCATATGACACCGCAGGCGGTAAAGTCTATCTTATCCCGTCCGATGCCATCGGTGAAAATGGCGAAGCTAAAGATTGCGAGATAAAGATAGCTCACGTGGACAAGGATTCCCGCCGGCTCGTGATAGATGCGATAGTGCTTGGCGATATAAAAGTGGACATGAAGACCAACGAGGTCGTTTCGGAAACCAGTAAAGAGGCCATAGCGCAGGTTGTAGAAAAGGACGGAAGCCTGCTTACCACTTATGCGGACACCGAATACAACAGGTCCAGGAACAGGGCCGGCCACACCATCGTCGCGCCGCTGGCGGATCCCGACCATGCGCAGTATGAATCGGATAAAAACGGAAAGGTTGTAAAGAGGTTTGGATATTCAAAATCAGCTATGTATATTTTTGAGGTCGAAACCGGAAGAACTTTTACATATGATACGAAGGGTCGTTTGGTTAAGATAGAAGAACCAGATGGAAGGATAAGCAAAGAATGTAGTTATGTTAAGAACGGAGCCCTGATAATATTAAGAGAACCGGTTAAAGAAACCTTTACAAAAGAGATAAAAGTCACCACCGTATATGCTCCACTTAAAGACGATGGCACTCTTAATAGTCAGAGAGATTTTGTATTGTATGATGGAGCCGTGGATTTTAAAGCAATGGGAGAAAGCGTGCCCGTAGGCACTCTTAATCTAGCAGATCCATATAAACAGGGCAGCGAGATTTTGATTAAAAGAGCATGGGAAATTTCAGGTTGCTTAGGTGTGGTATTTTCAGAGAAAGAGGCAAACAGGATAGAAGACCGCATGTTAGCCATCATTGAAGAAGCAACTTATAGAAACCTTGCGGGTTTAATAGATAAAGACATACGTCTCAGCGTATCTAAAATAATCGAAATCGATAAAATCTGGTCCGAAATGTATAACCTAATAAAGGCCAGAAGGGAAGCGGGTAACATTGAACCGCAAACCTTAAAGAGATGGGCGGGATTTGTCAAGGCCAGGTTATCGGCTTTTCGCAGGCTTTCTTATAAGGAATTTGTGGAAGAAAGAAGAAGGCCCGAGGAGTATTATAATAACATCAGATATGTGGAAAGCGGCCTTCTTACAATGATTGAACAGGATGATTTGGATGACTTGTATGAGCTCTTCACTGATAGGAAAAAAGTGTTCGAACCCAAGAATGTTACGACACAGAACGGAAAACTTACTGCCAATGCGATAGAATTACCGTTGGAAAATGGTAAGGGATTCGATATGGACGGCAAGGATTTTGTCTTGCTGGTCAGGTCGAAAATAGCGGATGAAGTTCCGGTAAGAATAACCTGCGTAGATGAAGGAGGGAATAGGCTCACTTTAACTGCTAAAGTTACGGGAAGCGCCAGGTTTGATAGTTTGTCCGAAGCGGATAAGAACAAGTTATGGCACCGCGTGCGATTTGCACCAGCCTCCAGCGACTATCGTTACCAGCTTACGAGTGTCGAGCCAAAACCGCCGTTTGACTCTTCAAAAGTTGTTAAATTTGAAATAGCGAGCGATACCAGCATGGATAATCTTGAGTTTAAGAGAATAAGGGTCGAGGGTGAAAAAGATATTATGGCAGAGAAGGCTGCAACTCGACAGCTAGTAAAGATTAATATGGAAGATTCACTAGACAAGTCCCTTTCGCCGCTTAAAATAGCGAAAGAAAAACGCGCTGGGATGGAAGAGACGCCGATAGTCGAAGGCGTACTCTACTATGATTTAACTAACGGTGCATTTGAACCAAAGGATCTTAGGAATATAGTATATAGTATAAATTGGCGCCTGCCTGAAAATTATCGATATAAAGGAATCAAAGTTATTATCTCATTTGTCGATGTAAACGGCGGCATTCAAGACGAGCAGTGTGAAACAGATGAGGAAGGATACGTCGTTCACAAAGATGCGCAGGGGAATGCAGTACGAGGAGTGGAAGTAAGTTGTCGCTCGACCTCTGATTTCAACGCAGCTAAGGTTATAATGCTCGAAACGCGATTTGAATTGAAAGAGAAGGCGCCATTCGCTGAAAGATCGATAATAATACGCGCTTTGGCTATAATCGGAATAGGTTTATTATCGCTTCTGACACTGTTTTTAGTATCTATGAGGCTATTCTTCGGAAAATACTTTAAAGCTGCTTTGTCGAAATTAGTTAAGAGTCCAACCCCGGAAGTCCCTGAAAAGAAAAAGGAGGTTACGCCGCCTAAAAAAGAGGTCACAGGTCCTTTATCGGACGAAGCATTACTTGGCTCTATCGGAGACGCCGCTGATCTTATCAATGATTGGGTTGACAAAATAGGCGTGGATTTCAGGATGAAAGGATTACAGGAAGAAGAAAAAGGCGTTTTCCTGCCATCCATGAGAACGAATGAATTGTGGGAATTTTATGATCAAGCGGCTATCCCCAGATATAACCTGAATGTTGTTAAACGTAGCCTTGTTTTTGTTATTATAACGAGCGCGTTATATTGGGGGATAAGCTGGTTAGGAGCGTTCTCATTCAGCGGTTATGCCGGCATGATTCACCTATATCCTTATTTTGCTCTCATCATGATATTTGGACTGTTGAATTGGAAAAAACTGTCTGCATCCGTAGGCATAGGAACAGTCTTTCTCACTATTCAAAGCATAGTAGGATATTACCTGCCTTCTCAATATCTGGACTACACGAGTTTTGCTCTCACCTCCATAACGCTCGGGCTTTATGTGGCCAACCTTTTGAAGAGTTATTACAAAGTTATATCCAATCCTAAAAAGATTATAACTGCACAAATGAGTCAACTTAGCACTTTACGTGAAAGATTGCTAAAAACTAAAAATAATAAACCTCTCATGGATATTATAGAAGATCTTACCAGATACAAACGGTCCAGAGCGTTGCCAGGTGGAGAGAAATATGAAGGTGGCGCGGTTGCGCCATCCGAACCGTTCAAGGATACGTTGCAGGGAGCAATCGATGAGATAGATACAATGCTTGCAAGGAAGCCCGCAGATATCGCGGTGACGAAGATAACATTGAAAAAATACGGACTTTGGACAACGGGAATAACAGCACTGGCCCTGGCGGGTATCGGAACTCTCGCTGTTCTTGGGACGCTGAGTACAGCAGTTACTATCATCACGGGGATTATTACCGTAGGTCTCGCCTCTCTTGCTTTCACGCTCTTAGCCGGCAGAGAAGCCAGGTCATTGATGCTAATGTATCCCGCCAAGGATATGAAAAAGATTTACAGGGACTATCAGCGCCTTATTTATAATACTGACACAGGAGAGAATCTTAAAGCCATAGATGTGCGCAGATTTTTAGTTGAAATAAGGGCGGCTTTAAACAGGAAGATTGAAAGCGCAAAACCGACGATGACATTGCAAGAATCACTGGATAATATGAGAGAAGGCATGGTCAACGTTAGAGATACCGCAACGGTTCGAAATTTTATGGATACATTTCACCTAACTAAGTTGGAAAAGTTGCCAAATAAGATCGCAATGCTTTTAAGGGTCGGTTTATGGCTATTCATATTCGGGGCAGGTTCTTATCTTGCGGTAATCCTTAGCATTGTGGGGATGAAAGAATTAGCCAGCCTTGTGACCGGCGGAGGCGTGTTGGGATATAACGAATTGTTTAAACAGCCATTTGCTATTGTGGAGATAGGGAAACTTATAGCCAAGGGACATGGCGTATTATATGGATTGGCGGGATTTACCGGAATGCTTATATCCGGGATAGGCAGCCTTTATTTCCTGGGCAAAACCATTAAAGCAAAGCTTACCCATAAGGTTATCTATGGCGCGATTAGCACAGTTTGGATTTCAGCCTTTGTTCTGTCGATAATGGGAGTGTCCCATGGCTATTACTGGGAGGTAGGGAAATGGATTCCGCTGTTGATAGCCCAGGGTTTCTTTGGCATGGCAATGCTTGGAAGCCTGGCATTATTCGCGTTCAAATTCGCATTCTATTTCCTTGGTAAATACGCGAAGTTATACCCTGACCAAAAGAGCGTTACAACTTATCATTATATCCGTAATATCACGGGGATCGTATTACCCGCGGTATTATTGAGCGTCATCAGTATTTATGGAGTTGGAGCAGGCGGATTGGTCCTGTTGGTCAAAATATTGCTATTTGGAGAATTATTGCGATCGGCATTTACACTCCTAGTGATACATAAGGCTAAGAGCAGATTCAAGGCAATTGCGGAAGATGATAAGTTGTTCATTGGAAAACCGCATGAAGGAGCAAAGCTTACAGACGAACAGACAAAAGAAAATGAGAGGATTTTGAGAGAGAGAGAAATTTCTTTCAATAAATTTGTCGAAACTGTATTCGGGAAATATACAAAGGATGATCTTATCCTTATAAAGAAAGCCAATGACCTGAAACGTAAATATGGCGTTGATTGGAAGAGTGAGGCCATAAAGAGTAGTGAACTGGCAGATAGCGAAAAGACGCAATATGAGATACTTTTCGGCAAGGGTGGAGAGCCGTCAGGCACAGAATATACCGACTTGAGCAGGGCCGATCTTGAAAAGGCATATTCAAAACTTTCAAAAGAGGAGATTTTACGCAGGATGTCAGGGTCCGGATTCAATGAACTGAAAAAATACTTAAATGAGAAAGGGAAAAAAGTTAACGATAATATTACTTGGTGGAAAATTCAGGAAGATCCGAAATCCATCGATGTGACACCCACTGAATTAAGAGATTTTCTGAATACCTCACTTCTTGAAAAACGAATTATTATGATGTATGATCTCCTTCCTAAATTTACTCCCTGGATAGTGGTGGTTGGTGGCGAAGATGCGGTCATGAATCTTATACAATCACTACTTAGATTCAGATATCCGCTTAGCAAATTGAAATTAATCTTTGCGGGAGAAAATTGGGATGTCAAGGTCCAGGACGAACTAAGGAAAAAACAGAAAGAGGGAAAGTTCCCTCCTCAACTAGTATTTATAGGTATGGCGATAAGAGAGGATAATAGAAAAGCGACCGAGATGCCGGACTGGATAAAGAAAAAGAACGTCATCGTGCGTATATTGTGGTGGTTGTTTATACGCGAACCGGAAGAGCCGGCGCAGGCATATACAAAACCAGGAGCAAATACCGCGGTATTAAATGAATCGGATGGTATATCAGGTATCATATATGACGCTGAAAATATACCAAATCCGAATCAACCGCTTCAGTTTATATTAGGCACGATGGACGGCATAGCGAAGACTCGTTTGTTGAAGGATAAGTATTTTATTCCGGCAATGGGCAAATCCGATAATTGGACCAAAGTTGAAGAGACGGATGGCCTTGAGATCGTATTAGAGAAATCCGTAAATAACATAGAAAGAATAACGGCCGAGTATCTTCGTAATCTCACGAAAGAAGATTATGCGATAATTTATCAGTTTAATTTCAAATCCGGAAGCGTCTTAAAGCGTCATCTCAGATATTTCACGAATCACGCATTAAGCAAATTATTCGAAATAACCGAGAAGGATAAGAAATTATTCTCAACGGGTAAACTATGGGAATACATAAACACGATAGATGATGGAACGAAAGAAGGGAAAAAGGAGAAGCGAGACCTTATTAATCTGTATATTACTCTCTGCAATATGCCTGATTATGGTAAGAATGCTACGGCATATCTGAAGAGAGAGATATCAAAGGACGAGTTCATCAAAAGATTGGTTATTGGAGAATTCAGGAGGATAAATGAACCCAAAAACGGACAGGGAAGGCTCGCGAAAATCAATAATGCGCTTCACAGGTCCAAGGGGCAGGTGGCCGCATATATGTTCGGCGAATACGCGAGCTGGTATACTGCCGGTTGGGATGGTTTCCATGCCGCGCAAGACACGTTCAAGCCGCTCGGAGGGACGACAGGCTATTTCTGCACCGAACCTGTTGAGGAGATAGACTGGAATGACAAGGTGATAAAAAATAAGTTGGCGCTGGATGAAACCGATATAAAGGTTATATCGGAGCATCACAGGATTAAAAATAAATTACTTACCATAGGCGCATGGGATGAATTCCAGGTGGCGGAAGATTATATGCTCGGTTTCGTCTCCTGGTATTATGGCTTCAACGTAGCCGCATTCTACAGCTTAACGCCTGAGGATCCGGCAGGTTTCGAATCGGAATTGAGCTTCAAATTCAGACCGAAGCAGATGTCGCGCTGGGTAAAAGGGTATATTATAGGTCTACTTGTCGCTACCGAAGGTAATATGGGAGAATTGAAGGAAAGAAAAGGATTATGGGGCTATATAGTCTTCTTCGTTCCGACACTTTGTAGCGCCGTCCATCCGTTGATGTTCCGCATAGCAAGGTTTCTTACTATATTCTGGTGGATATATTTTATCCCATTAGCAAAAATAGGGGCCTTTATATTGGTCTCGCCGCTCGGTCCATACGCCGTATGGCTTAATAATTTAACGGGTGTAGGAACGCTCGTTTTAAATTTCCAGGAAGGCATAGGGACGATAGTGCCGCAGATACTCAATTTCCTGCCCGCGGGATGGGCGTGGGGAATAGGCCCGGCTATCGTTATTATTCCTATATTCATACATCGTTTCTTTACGATGAGGGGTATATTTAAAGGTGTTGACGATTATCTCGGAAGAAAAAGGATCATAAGCGAATACGATGAAATTGCCGAAAATCTTAACAACGAAATAAAAGGAATAGATGGTTTTGAAAAAGTATTCGATAAAGCAAAATCAGCTGTTCCATCTGATATAAAAGGTGTGCTTGATTTGTATGACACCGCTATCAAGCAAATAAAAGATGTTACCAAAAAAGATGGGACAGAATTTTTAAAGAAAAAAATAATCCAAGGAGGTCTGGGTTTTGAAGACATACAGAAAGATTTGGACGCTCGGAAGAACGTTTTTGTATCGACGGTCCCTTCTCCTGATAAGTCAATAGAAAAGAAGCGTCTTAATGACGAGTATACATATGTACTCGGAGAATTTGAGAAGGCGGTTGCGAGATTAAAAACTGTAGATTATAAAAAGACCCTTACTGAATCACTTAATGAGATCGAGGGAAGAAAAGATGCAGTAGAACATCCCCTTATAAATGGCAAATTAAAAGAGGTGCAGGGGCTTATTTCGCCGAAACCCTATGCGCTTCTTATGGCGCTTTTCAATGCCGCATGGATCAGCGTTATTTTTGCTAATACTCTATTGCCATTACCGGCCATGATTACAGCAGCCATCGTTCTTATTTCCGCTTTTATTTTAGTAATGAGATCGGATGCGCTGCCCGGATGGAAAACGCCTATATTAGTTTCCGTAGCGCTCTCCGGTATAGGAATATTCACATTACCCCCAGCCTTTGCTTCCTGGATCGTGCTCTCTGCTGGTATGACAGCAGTATTCTATATGGTGATAATGTTCCTTGGAACAAAATATATAAAATCGGCCGTTACAGAAGAAGAAAAAAGCGTGAGAAGTATAAGATTCCGCGCGGCCATGCCAAATTTCTTTATAGACTTCTATCACATGCTTTATCTCTCTGGCAATCAGATAGCGTGGCAGGAGACCGTTAACGGAGGAAGGATAGGATATTGGTGGAGAACGCCAAGAACAGTGAAAATTGGGGACGAGGTAAAGAAGAGACATATTCACCAACTACCCGGGTCAAAAGAATATCGCGAAAATAAGATTAAAGATCTTTTAAAAACATTTTTTACTCCAATTACAAAGATATCATCGGGAAAAGGTGAAGCGCCTACCATAGAGGAAAGGCTCGAAGAGTCTCGTCTCTCCATTCAAATTCTAAAGAACTACGGTTTTATGGTTGTTATGACGCTTTTGGTGGCTCTCGGTATCCGGTATGACGTTCAGGATTTCATATTGTCAGAGAGGATGACGGAAGTAATGAACCGTACCGGAATACCTCCTCTGCTTACCGGAGAACATATATTTTGGATTTCTGTTGCCGTAATGGCTGTTTTTGCGACACTTGCTTTTACACGCATTATAATACCAGCATGGAAAAACTGGAAAAAACCCGTTTCTGATGCGCCGTGGAAAGAACACGCATTTACAGCGAAGGCGGCGTACAAAGCGGCGACATTATCGCTGATAGGAAGCGGTTTGATGCATACAGTAGCCATACTGGCGGGTGTAGGGACATCGAATCCGACATTGGCCAATGTCGGAATGTATATAGGCATAACGCTGGGCGCGTTTTTGACGCTTGCTACGCTGAGATACTTCTTCCTCGGCAGGGCGACGTTCAATATCCTTAGGGAATATTATAAAGATTCCATGGAAGATGACCTTCCCAGCGAAGAAGATCTACCTTTAATAGATATTGCGAGATCTGACGGCTATCGTCATCCCGCATTCTATAAGCTCTCACCTAGAGCGCAGAGATTGATAAATCTACACGAAGGATTCAAATCAGACTTCGGCGGTATGGTTTCTATAATTCCTCTACTTGACGCATTCTTTAAAAATAGAATTGAAAAATCGGTTTATAGAACAACTATGTTTGCCAAAGCGAATTCTGATAATGCAAATGATCTATTTGAAGCAACGCAATGCAAGTTAGAGGATATAAGAAGACTTGCAGTAGCGAACATATATAGGGGGGCTGCAAAGTCGCTGAAATATAAAAACACGCCAGTACCTATTAATATAGCTACCAAATTGTGTAGATTAATCAGAAGTCCAGAAGATATTCCGATAGTAGATGAAATTATATCTCGATATACTATCGTTACGAAAAAGCTTGTAAAAACAGGTAGCCACTACGAAGGTACATATGATTGGGTTACCCGAAATACAACAATAGGGGTAGATGATTATAGCGATGTCGACATCTATGATTTCTCAAGATTAGAAGCATTGGTTAATGATCCTACCGAGTTACGTAAACTCATTCATGAAGAAAAGGCAAGACAAAAACTATTAAGATTAAGAAACTTCTTTGAAGAGAATTTAAGAGAAGGAATAAGATCCAAAGAACCGGAGCTTCATATAGATACTAAATATTCTATGGCATCGGATCAGTTTTCTGTGGTAGGTGATTTTACAAAAGAGGATATTGATAGATGTATTACAGTTATTTCCTCGAAGAAGGACGCGAAATTGGCAGTTTCAATTTTGTTGAGCACCATTAATATAATAAGTGAATTAAAAACGTGGTTAGGTCCTGGGAGCCCTTCTCAGGATAAACCAATAGAACAGTACACTGTTTATACGATGGATTTATCCAAGTTGAAAGTATTAGCAAACAATCCCGCAGAACTTCGCAGACTCATCGATGTAGAACTCGCAAAGCAGGCCAAGCCGGAAGCGCCGAAGACGATGCAGTTCCCGAAAGGCACGCTGCCTCTCATACTCGTCGCAGTCGGAGCGGCGGCGCTGTTGCCTGTAATATATTATCTCTTCGGAGCGAATGCGGCCAAGACCTACTGGACGACAGCATCTGTTAGCTTCGCGGCAGTCCTGATGACAGTTGTCTCTAAGCCTTCAAAAACACTAGAGACGGTTTCTGTGAAAGGCAAAAATCCTTCAAATTTAAATATAGATAAAGAATTTCTTGAACGGATGGATAGAGAGGATTTCGAACTTTTAAAGAAAATAATCGCGAGTGATGAACCGGTTTTGAAATCCCTCATTGCCCGGTCAAAAGGCAAGATCAGAATACCTGCCAGAGAAAAAGAAGATGAAGGCAGGACCGTCTACCTTTCGCTGAAGAAACCGATCAAGATAGGTAAAAGAACCATAGATATATTGAGGTTAAAAGGTATAAGGCCGAGAACGGATGACAATGGCAATGTCCTGCCTTACAAAGGTGCCGGATATGTGAACATGAAAGTAGATGTAGACGAAAAAGGCGATATGCTTTCGGAGCCGCAGGGCGAACCTTACTATATAGCCGGCACAATGACATCCGAAGATGCAGATAGAGAATTTGAGGTTATGGAAAAAGCATATAACTCTCCCGTGGAAACGGATCTGGGCATAGGAAAAGGAGAATATGCTGCATTGAAGTCACGAGACGGTAAGGTCGGTTACGTTATTGCCGGAATGACAGGAGAAGATATAAGGATATCTTTAAAGATAGATGAGAAGGAAGGATTAGGTTATGTGTCGCTTATGGCTGAAAATAAGATTACGGGCGAGACGACCGAACTTGGAGAACAAAAAGAAAAAGATTTATATGAAAAGATAGGCAGGGCGTTCAGGAATTACCACGACATGGAATGTTGTCATGGTTTTCCGCATATGGACAATATTGGTTTAAGAAGGACTGGCGATGGATTTGAAGTAATAATAAGGGATCTTGATCTTACCGCTCTGAGGTTGCCCGAAGATTCGCTGGAGCGCCGTACTGGATTACGCTTCTTGGATGTATCAAGGATAATCTATGATCTTTTAAAGACAAGATCGAAAGGGATGAAATATGATGATGAATATTGGACCATAAAAGGAGATCTTTCAAGATTGCTCATACCATTCCTGAGCGGTTATTTCCATGATCTCAAGGCCACAGACAAGAGATTCAATGCGATTTATGAACAGTGCATGTTAAAGGTCTATGGTACTGCATGGGAAGAGGATAGCGCTTTCTGCCATATAATAGCGCGGTTTAGGAACGTGGTTGAGGCAGCCGATATGATGAAAATACCTAAAATTTCCAGAATAGGGCTAAAGGACACTAATTTTGATAAGATTACTTCTGCCATTTATGATTTAGAGAGGAATGTAGAGCGTAAATCTATAAGAGGCGCGACCTTGACCGGGACGCTGTTACTGGTAGCCGGTTTGGCCACGCTGATATGGGCTGCGCCGTATGCGCCGGCGATAATAAGCAGGATAGGGACGCAGGCAGCGGCCGCTATCCTGACGGCCATCCCTGCGGCATTGGGCGCGCTCATGGCAGGCATGGCGATATTGCCCGAGAAGGCCGAAGCTCC
>JAQUQN010000016.1 GCA_028716065.1 Candidatus Omnitrophota bacterium | reverse complement strand
AAAAACACCTTATATAAATTTTTCGCCGTCGCCGATATAAAAAAGGAATAATTTAAGAGAATTTTTGCGAGGTTGAGGACGCATAGTGTTTGGCGAATTTTGCCGCCGCCCAAAATTCGCCAAACACGGAAAGCCGAATCGTAGCCCTTGCATAAAAAATGCCGGCGTCCAAGCCGGCATGCCCGCCGGCCCAGGCGGGCAAATGAGCGAGCGGCCAAGCGAGCGATGCAGTGAAGCCGAGCGACAGCGAGGCGAAACGGTGCATACATCACCAACCAAGCCCGCCCCAGCGGGCGGCGCATTACTTCCTACATTGCCGCCAATTCATCTTGAAAAGCAGAAAAAAAGAACGGTTTAGCCAACTTGTAGAGAATAAACCAAGGGTCAGCCGAAGGTACGGATGTAGATTTTTTTTGGCATATTTTTATAAGTTTTTGATTCTTTTGACATTGCAGTTTATTTTCCGTTTCCGAAAACAAAAAATTAAATGGGGCAAAAAGAAAAAAATAAATTCTTTTCGGGGGCAAAGCACCGCCGACGGCGGGGGCGATTTTGATGTTTTTGCGTCTTGCCTTCGGCAAGTCGCCGCATCAGCTTCCTAGCTGCTGCCAAAAAGCAGCCGAAAAGGAAAATTCCCCACCCACCCGAAACAGGCAATGCCCGTTTCCCCCTTAAAGAAATATATTGACTATTACTGTCTACTACTGTAAAATACGGATACTATGGACAAGCGATATAATATTACACATACCGCAAAGGAATTAGGTGTAACTCGCCAAACACTCTACAATTGGATTGAAAAGGGATGGGTAAAGCCTAAAAAGGACTACCGCAAGTACCCTGTTTTTACAATAGCTGATATTGAAGATATTAAGAAGTGGCGGGATAAATTAGAGGAGTAAAATGAAAACTTTTGCAATTGTAGGTTTAATTCTTACATTGATAGCTACCGTGTTTCTTTTTGTTGGTTCAAAGCACATTTCTTGGAAGATGCAGACAATTGGCGGGCAAAGTGAAAAAGAAAAAGATTTCTATAAATCTCGGCAAACCTATTCAGCGATTGGTTTTGGCCTACTATTCTTTGGATTTTTATTACAATTATTTGCTGTATTTGGCAAGGGAAACTTAATGTCAGGAGGAGAAATGAAGATAAGCATTATTTTTATGGCCATAACAATTATTTTTCTACTCGTCTATATTGCCGCCAAGGGAATTACAGACTGGAAAATAATTGCAGGTTTGATATTGATAGTTATAGCATTGCCGATTTTTCAGTTATTTAATTCCGGAAAGATTAGCGATCTTTTTCTTGAATATGGTGACAAAAAGGTACGGCTAGTAAACTCAAAATTAGAAGAAATAAAGACAATTGAATCAAAGATAAAAAATATTTCAGAGTCAATCGCAAAACTTATAGCTGAGAATCAAGCGTGGACAATGAGATTTGAACCTGAGGGTGGTGCGTTACGCCGAATGCAAAATGCAAAGCAGGAAATCAATAAGTTTTTAGATGAAGTTGGGACTACGAAGGAACGCCGTGAAGAAATTTTAGCAATTTTGAATAAAATGATTGAGCACGACATAAGAGAGGAAGAGAAGAAAAAGAAATGAAGGTAGCGCTTTATATCCGCGTATCTACTGAAGATCAGGTAAGGGAAGGCTATTCTCTTGAGGTTCAAAGAGAATGCCTCGAGTCTTTTGCAATGCGCGAAGAATACGATGTCTTTAAAATTTACTCTGATGATGGCATAAGCGCATATTCTACGCGCCGGCCTGCTTTACAGCAGTTGCTTGCGGATGCGAAGGCAAAGAGATTTGAGCTTGTGTTGGTCCACAAGATAGATCGTTTTAGCCGTAATCTTAAAGACTTGCTTATGTTGGTGGATGAGTTATCTTCTTATGGCGTTGCTTTTAAGTCAGCGACAGAGCCGTTTGATACGAGCACGTCAGCGGGTAAACTGATGTTTCAACAGCTTGGCTCGTTTGCCGAGTTTGAACGTAACCGTATAGCAGAGCGTGTATTCCCCGGGATGATAAAAGGTGTTCAGCAAGGCCACTGGCAAGGCGCACGGTTTGCGCCGTTTGGCTATACTTATAACAAAGCCAAGAAACTATTAGAGGTTGAAGAAAGGGAAGCCGGTATCGTCAAGCTGATTTATACGATGTATATTTCCGGAAAGAGCACACACGATATAGCCGCATATCTTGACAGGAAAGGATACAAGACAAGAACAGGAAAGCAGTTTTATAACAAATTTATCTGCGATATACTTAAAAACCAAATCTATACCGGTAAGATTGTCTGGAATAAAAAGCACTATGACAAAAACCAAAAGACAAAGAAGCATTACAAGTACATCAAGAATGACCCTTCAAAAATTCTTGTTGCGCAGGGACGGCATAAGCCGATAATTGACGAGGCGGATTTTGTAGAGGTTCAGAAGCTGTTAGCGAACAAGACGCGGACGTGGCGGCCGAGAGTAAAAAATCAAGAGTATCTTTTGACAGGCCTTATCACTTGTGTCAAGTGCAACCATAGATATACAGGCGTATCATCCATATCAAACCATCGCTTAAACAGGAAGAAGCGCTGGTATCGCTGCTCCGGTCCTCATTCAAGCCATATTAACTGTACTAACAGGGCAGTGAAGGCAGAGGACATCGAACCGGAAGCAACAAAGATAGTTGCTCAGTTAATCCAAAATGAGCGCCTAAAACAGAGCCGATGGACGACAGGGACTTTCGAAAACGACGCAAATTTTCCATATTTTTGCGAAAACGCCAAAACTGACTTCTCCGAAGTCAAAGATAAGCTAAAAAATAACCAAGAAAAACAGTCAAAGCTTACGGACGCTTATCTGGAAAATTTGCTTGGTGAAGATGTCTATCGTGAGAAGATAGCAATCATTAGAAACGAAGAAGAATCTTTGAAGAAACTCCTTGCAGGATATGAGCTTAGAGAGATAGAAAGAGAACGATCAGAAGGGTATATTAACAGGGTAAAAGACTTTCTTGACGGGTATGATGATAGCAAAGAAAAAATAGATTTTGCTACCAAGAAAGAGATGTGCGGGCTGCTTTTTAAAAACATCAAAATCGCCCCCGCCGTCGGCGGTGCTTTGCCCCCGAAAAGAATTTATTTTTTTCTTTTTGCCCCATTTAATTTTTTGTTTTCGGAAACGGAAAATAAACTGCAATGTCAAAAGAATCAAAAACTTATAAAAATATGCCAAAAAAAATCTACATCCGTACCTTCGGCTGCCAAATGAACTTCCGCGACTCGGAATTTGTGAAGGGCATGCTTATTGATGAAGGATTTAGCCTTGTGAATTCCGCTGAAGGAGCCGATGTCATTCTCTTTAATTCCTGCTCTGTCCGTAAGCATGCAGAGGACCGGCTGATAAGCAATATCGCGGACCTTAAAGGATTGAAGAAGAGAAGGCCGCAGCTTATTATCGGCCTCATGGGTTGCACCGCCCAGAACCATAAAGAGAAGATGATTGATAAACTTCCGATGCTAGATTTTGTCTGCGGGCCGGGAAATGAAGCCCAAATACCCGGATTGCTCGAAGACATATTAAAAAATAGGTGCCCTATAATCGCAGTAGATAAGGTAAATGAAAAACGGCCGGAGCTTTTCCCGGAATACAGGGATGAGAAATTCAAGGCGTTCGTGTCGATCGGCGAAGGTTGCAATAA
Source organism: Candidatus Omnitrophota bacterium (assembly GCA_028716065.1). Classification (GTDB taxonomy): domain Bacteria; phylum Omnitrophota; class Gorgyraeia; order 2-01-FULL-45-10; family 2-01-FULL-45-10; genus JAQUQN01. The sequence continues at coordinate 12,591 of JAQUQN010000016.1, read as the reverse complement.
TTTCTGTTCCTACTGTATCGTGCCGTATGTCCGCGGTACCGAGCGTTCTCGGAAAGCAGCGGATATAATAAGGGAGGTTAAAGGCCTGGCGGCGAGAGGATTTAAGGAAGTGACGCTTCTTGGGCAGAATGTAAACTCATATAGGGGTATAGGGGATAGGGTAAAGGGTAAAGGGTTCGCGAGATTGTTGGAAGAGATAGATAAGATCAAGGGGATCGAACGGATAAGGTTCATGACGAGCCATCCGAAGGACGCCTCCATGGAACTTTTCAAGGCGATACGCGATCTCGAAAAGGTATGTGAGCATCTCCATCTTCCGATGCAGTCCGGTTCCGACAGGATCCTTAAAATGATGAATAGGAATTATACGGCAAATAAGTATTTGAAATTAGCCGAAGATTACAGGAAGTTTGTGCCGGAAGGCAGCATTACCACCGATATAATAGTCGGTTTTCCTTCGGAATCAAGGAAGGATTTTGAAGATACATTGAGGATAATGAAGAGGGTAAAGTTTGACAGCGCCTTCATGTTCAAGTATTCACCACGGCCTCCGGCCAAATCAGCGCGATTGAAAGACGATGTTCCGCAAGACGAGAAAGAAGAGAGGCTGGAGGCGCTTCTAAGGCTTCAGTGCGATATTTCGCTGGAAAAGAACGAACCGATAAAAGGAAAGATTCTTGAGATATTGGTCGATGGCAGCAATGAGAAGTTCCCTAAAGACGTGACAGGCAGGACGAGAACCAATAAGGTCACGGTCTTTGAGGCAGATAGGTCTTTAATCGGTAAACTGGTAAATGTGAGAATAGCGTCCATAACACCGCATGCGTTAAAGGGGAGGATTGTATGATAAAAGTGCAAAACGTAAAGCGCAAAACGCAAAATTTAAACTCAAAAGTTAAAACTTTATTACTTGTGATCATAATGCTATCAGCTATCAGCTTTCAGCTATCAGCTGAGACTTCGACTCTTGCCAACGTCGAGAAGCTATTCATGGAAGGAAAGTATGAACGGGCCGCAAGCGAAGCCGAAAAACTGATAGATACCAGGTCCTATAACCGGGAAGAACTTTATTATTTAAGAGGATTGAGCCTTTTAAAATTGAACAGGTTCCCGGAGGCGAGGCGGAGCCTGGAGGCCCTCGTATCGAAATTTCCTAACGGGAAAAGGGCTTTCGAAGCCCATGTAGGTATAGGAGATTCATATTTTCTGGAAGGTAATGTAAATGAGGCCCTCAAGACCTATAACGGTATCGTGGCCGGATTTCCCGATGACCGCAACATATCGATCGTATATTACAGGCTGAGCAATTGTTTCAAGGAGATGGGCCTGTATGATAGATCAAAAGAATATCAGGATAAAGTAAAGATAGCATCTCCGTTGAGTTTTGAGGCGGCGATGGTGCGTTCCTCCGTCAGCATCGTATCACCCGCGAAAAGGACATCGGCCAGAACCAACTTTTTGCCCAAGAATACCGATTCAGATAGTTATTCAGGAAGCATAGAGACCGTTAAAGAGCGGGATAACGGACATTTTTCGGTTCAGGTAGGTTCTTTTAAAAGCCGCTCAAACGCAGAAAAGTTTACAAGAAGATTGAGCAGCGAAGGTTATGACAGCCGCACGGAGCTTCCGCACGGCTCCGGCGATAATTATTACAGGGTTAAGATAGGTAACTATGGAACGAAGGCAGAAGCGGAAGCTATGGCCTCGCGCCTAAAGAAGTCGGGATATAAAACTAAGATATGCCAGTGAGAAAATCCCAAGTTCCAAAGAGGATCGTTATATTCATAGTAGGGCCGACGGCCGTAGGGAAGACGGCCCTGGCGGTTGAGTTGGCCAGGCGCGTGAAAGGCGAGATAATATCCTGCGATTCGATGCAGGTTTACACCGGCATGCGTATACTCAGCCAGGCCCCGGATGCACTTCAAAAGAAGATGGCCAGGCATCATCTGGTAGGCGTATTGGATCCTAAAAAAGAATATAGCGCCGCGCTTTTCAGAAAAAGAGCCCTCGGCCTGATAGATTCTATAATCAATAGAGGAAAGGTGCCCATAATAGCAGGCGGCACCGGACTATACGCCAAGGTGTTGGTAGACGGGCTTTTTCCCTCCCCGAAGGCCGATTTAAAATTCCGGAGGTATTGTCAGGGTTTTGTATCAAAATATGGAAGCGCTCACTTGCATGCCAGATTGTCGAAGATAGATCCGGCAGCGGCGAAAAATATTCATCCGAATGACGCCAGGCGCGTTACCAGAGCCCTCGAAATTTACAATTCCACTGGAAAGACCATGACGGAGTTAAAAAGCCGGACTAAGGGCCTAACCGATAGATACGAAATAGCAATATTCGGTATTTCGATGCCCAGGCAGATGATATATTCGAATATCGATTCACGCGTTGACGGCATGTTCAAAAAAGACGTGCTTAGAGAAGCCCGGCAGTTAAGAAGGAGGGCTTTAAGCAAGACTGCGAGGTCCGTTCTCGGACTTAAAGAGATCTCGGGATATTTAGACGGCGAATATGGCCTTGAGAGGGCGAAAGAACTCATGAAGATGAATACGCGCCGCTTCGCGAAAAGGCAGCTTACATGGTTCAGGGCGGACAAGAGGATAAAGTGGTTTGATGTGAGTAAGGCCAGTGCTAAAAAGATAATAAGGGAAATAGAGAAAGATTTAGGTCGAGGTTAAGGTTGAGGTTGAGATGGAACGAGCGCTTTCGGTTACGGTAGATTTCGGAAGACGGGAGGCATGGAGCGCTGAGGAACGTTCTTCGGAGCTGTCGGAGCTCATCCGTTCCGCGGGGGCGAAAGTGGCTAAAGAAGTGATAGTGCGGCGGCATGAGCCGTCGCCTGCCTGTTTTATCGGCGAAGGTAAGGTGCAGGAACTCGCCGGCGTCTGCGCCGATGAGCACATAAATGTCGTCGTATTCAATAATGACCTGACCGGAACGCAGCAGAAGAACCTTGAAGATACATTGAGAACTAAGACCATAGACAGGACGCAGCTCATCCTGGATATATTCGCCAGGCGCGCGCATTCAAACGAAGGAAAGATACAGGTGGAGCTGGCGCAACTCATGTATCTATTGCCGCGCCTGACGGGAAAAGGGATATATCTCTCAAGGCTCGGAGGTGGAATAGGAACAAGGGGGCCCGGCGAACAAAAACTGGAAGTGGACAGGCGCAGGATACGCTCCAAGATTGCCAGTCTGGAGAACCATCTCGATGAACTCTCCCGTCGCCGCGAGATGATGCGTAAAAAAAGAGAGAAATTTTCCGTGTTGACGATAGCGTTGATAGGGTATACGAATGTCGGAAAGTCGACCCTCCTGAATGCCCTGACCGATTCAAAAGTGATCGTCGAAGATAAACTCTTCTCTACGCTTGATCCTACAGTGAGGAGGTTCGTGATGCCCAATAAGCAGAGGGTCCTCTTCGCCGATACTGTGGGATTTTTAGATAGGATACCGCATCACCTCGTTGAGGCCTTCAAGGCCACTCTTGAAGAAGTGGCCCAGGCAGACCTTATATTGCACCTCGTGGACGCAAGCCATGCCAAGGCCGAAGAGCAGGCCTCTGCGGCTTATAAAGTGCTGAATGACATAGGGGCAAAAGATGTGCCCATGCTTACGGTATTGAATAAGATAGATAAGCTCGAAGATCCGGTTATCGTGGAAAGGGCGAAGAAGAAGTTTAATACGAATGTGGCCATATCCGCGCTTAAACGGAAAGGGTTTGATGTATTGATCAAGGAGATATTGCCGCATATAAAATCTGTTATGAGTACCGTGAAGTTAACCATTCCCGCTTCCGATGTCGGAACCACGGCGCTTTTATACGAGAACGGCCTGGTGACAAAGAAGGAATATAGAGACGACAAGGTCTATATCGAAGCGGAAGTGCCGGTACGCATCAAGGAGATGCTGAAAAAGAAATATTGACAAAAATGCCTTTTGTGATAAACTAGGGTTTTACGTTAGCACTCTTATGTTTAGAGTGCTAATTGTTAGGTCCAATCGATAAGGGAGACGAGCATGCTTGGAGAACTTAGCCAGAGAGAAGCTAGCGTCCTGGTGATAATCATACGTTGCTATATCGATACCGCCGAGCCCGTAAGCTCGAGGTTCGTTTCCAGGAAGCTCAATTTTTCAAGCGCGACGATCCGCAACGTCATGTCCGACCTCGAAGAGAAGGGGTTCATAACGCACCCCTACACCTCGGCCGGCAGGATGCCCACAGATAAAGGATACAGATTCTATATCGACTCTCTCATGAAGATAAGGGCCATCAATGAGCACACAGCAAGGGCGGTGAACGAACAGTATTGCCGCACGATAAGGTCTATCGAAGGTTTGCTTGAACAGACCTCGCACCTTGTGTCTACATTGACGAATTATGTGGGCGTGAGCCTCTTTCCTCAGAATGAAAAAGTCTATCTGGACGGCGCAAGCCACATAATAGAGCAGCCCGAATTTAAAGATTTTAAAAAATTGTACAGCCTCTTAAAGTGCCTGGAAAAGAAGGCGGAGATCCTGCAGCTTTTAAGCAGTGACATAGAGGATAATAAAGTGACGGTGCGCATAGGCAAAGAGACGAAACTGAGCGACTTAAGCGACTGCAGTATAGTGACCCGCGGTTACAAAATGAAGGGCAAGACGATGGGCAGCCTCAGTGTCATCGGACCGAAGAGGATGGTGTACGATAAGGTGATACCCACGGTCGAATTTTTGGCGGATACGTTGACCAATTTATTAGAAGGGATGGAAATATAGTCATCATGGGACACCACGATAAGAAGGAAAATATAAAACCTGACGAGAAAGATAAGGCGGCCGAGAAAGAAACCCCGACGGCCGGCGAAGTGACCGTTTCCAGGGTTGAATATGATACTCTTAAGGCCAGGGCCGAGGAAAGGGACAGTTATTACGACAAGTTTTTAAGGGCGCAGGCGGAACTCGAAAATGCCAGGCGGCGTCTCGAAAAAGAGAAGTCCGATTTTCTGCGCTATGCGAATGAGGGCTTCATATCGGAATTCTTGCCTATACTGGATAACCTTGAGATAGCCGAAAAGCACATCGAACATGCCAAGGACTTCAAGGCGGTGCACGACGGTGTCGACATGATACAGAAACAGATCCAGAAGTTTGTCAAGGATACGGGCCTCGAGAGGATAAAGACGGTCGGCGAAAAATTCGATCCCCACCTGCATGAAGCGGTCGAGACCGTAGAAATAGATGATAAGGATGACGGCCTCATAGTGGAAGAGTTGAAGCCGGGGTACAGGTTTCATGATAAGTTATTGAGGCCGGCGATGGTAAAGATAGTGAAAAAGGCTGAGTAAAAAGGAGGTTTTTATGGCAAAGGTGATAGGAATAGATCTTGGGACTTCGAACTCGGCGGCCGCTTACATGGAAGCGGGAAGGCCGGTCATAATCCCATCTGCCGAAGGCGCGGGCGTAGCAAGCGGTAAGGCATTTCCATCATATGTCGCGTTTACGAAGGACGGGACGAAGCTCGTCGGCGAGCCGGCGAAGAGGCAGGCGTCGGTGAACCCCGAAGGCACGATATTTGCCGCAAAGAGAAAGATGGGCACCGATTACAAATATAAGGTCCACGGCAAGGAATACACCCCTCAACAGATATCGGCGTTCATCCTTCAGAAGATAAAACAGGACGCAGAGGCGTATCTTGGCGATAAGGTAGAGGAGGTAGTCATCACGTGCCCGGCATATTTCGATGACAACCAGAGGACAGCGACAAAGGATGCCGGAGAGATAGCAGGATTGACGGTACTGCGTATAATAAACGAGCCGACTGCGGCATGCCTTGCATACGGTTTGGAAAAGGCCGGGAAAGAGCTGAAGATACTGGTATTCGATTTCGGGGGCGGCACGCTCGATGTCACCATAATGGAGATGTGGAAAGAAGGCGGGTTCAAGGTAATGGCCACCTCCGGCGATACGCAGCTCGGCGGCACGGACATGGATAACGCGCTCATCGATTACCTGGCGAAGGAGTTCAAACGAGAAACAGGGATAGACCTCAAGAACGACAAGATGGCGATGCAGCGCCTGCGCGAGGCCGCCGAAAAGGCGAAGGTGGAACTATCGAGTACTCTTACAACGGATATAAACCTTCCCTTCATCACAGCGGACGCGAGCGGGCCGAAACATTTCACTATGACGATAAACCGCTCGAAACTGGAAGAGCTGGTAAACCCGATCATCGAAAGGTGTCGGCATCCGCTGGAACAAGCACTTAAAGACGCCAAGGAGGCGTTCTCGAAGGAAGGTGTCGACTTCAAGGACAAGGGTATAGACAAGATAATCATGGTGGGCGGCCCCACGCGTATGCCGATAGTACAGAAGTTCGTCGAGGATTATTTTGGCAAGAAGATAGAGCGCGGAGTTGACCCGATGGAATGCGTCGCTTTGGGCGCGGCGATACAGGCCGCTATCATAAAGGGCGATGTGAAGGAAGTCCTTTTGCTCGACGTCACGCCGCTTTCGCTGGGCATAGAGACCTTAGGCGGTGTGAACACAAAGCTCATCGAACGTAACACTACCATACCTACGAAGAAAAGCCAGGTCTTCTCGACGGCCGCGGACAACCAGACCGCCGTTACGATAAGGGTCCTTCAGGGCGAGCGGCCTATGGCCGAAGACAATGTCGAGCTCGGAAGGTTCGACCTGGTCGGGATACCGCCGGCACCGCGCGGCATTCCGCAGGTCGAGGTCGCTTTCGACATCGATGCGAACGGCATAGTCCACGTCTCGGCCAAGGACCTGGGCACAGGGAAAGAGCAGTCAATAAAGATAACCGCGCCCAAAAAACTGTCCAAGGAAGAGATAGATAAGCTGGTGAAGGACGCCGAGAAGTTCGCCGCCGAGGACGCGAAGAGGAAAGAGACGGTGGAACTGATCAATCAGGCCGACACGCTCGCGTACGCGACAGAAAAGTCGCTCAAGGAATACGGCGATAAGGTCAGCCAGGCCGAGCGTGCCGACATCGAGGCAAAGATCAACGACCTGAAATCCGCAATAAAGGACAAGAATGCGGACAGGATCAAAAAGTGCACAGAAGACCTGACAAAAGCCTCACACAAACTGGCAGAAGAGATATATAAACAGACAACAGCGAAACAGCAGGCGCAGCAGGGCGCCAAGACCGGAGCGGGCAAGGCCGGTCCAGGGCCGTCCGGCGAAGAACCGCCGGAGGCAGAACCGAAGAATAAAGACGATGTCATAGACGCGGAATATAAAGAAGAGGATAACGGAAAGAAGGAGTAGATAGAGATTGATATAGAAGAAGGTTTAGGTCAAGGTTAAGGTTAAGAATTTCTCAGCCTTAACCTAAGCCTTAACCTCAACCTTTATTTTTCTATGAGCAAACGAGATTACTACGAGATACTCGGGGTCAAGAAGAACGCGACGCTGGATGAGATAAAGAAGGCGTATCGCGAGATGGCGCTACGCTATCATCCCGACAGGGTCCCGGCCGAACAGAAGAAGGAGGCCGAGGAGAAGTTCAAGGAGATATCCGAATCCTACGCGGTCTTGTCCGATTCGAAGAAACGGGCCCTCTATGACCAGTATGGCCATTCGGGTATCGACCAGAAGTACGCGTATGAGGATATATTCAAAGGTGCCGACTTCTCGAGCGTCTTCCAGGACCTGGGCGACTATGGTGTGGGCGGCGGACTCTTTGATCAGATATTCAGCGACCTCGGTTTTGACATATCCGGGATGCGGACCCGCCGCGGTGGCCGCGCCAGGCGCGGCAGGGACCTTCAGGTGACCATAGAGGTCACGCTGGAAGAGGTTGCTACAGGTACCGAAAAGCGTGTCAGGGTGCCTCATTATAATATATGCCCGACCTGCTCCGGCAGCGGCGCAAAACCCGGGACGAAAAAGACGACCTGCCCACAATGTAAGGGCACGGGACAAACGGTCATGTCGAGCGGATTTTTCCAGATGGCACAGACGTGCCGGCGATGCGGCGGAGAAGGGGCGATCATACAGACGCCGTGCTCCGAGTGCCGCGGCGAAGGCCGCGTGAAGGTTGCCAGTGATATCGAAATTAAAATCCCCGCGGGCGTTTATACGGGGTCTCAACTACGCGTAAGAGGCAAAGGCGAGGAAGGCACAGGCGGTAAAGGCGATCTGTATGTCCTGATAGAGGTAAGGCACCATCCCGTATTCAAGCGGCATGACGACGATATACTGTCAGAGGTCTGCATAAGCCTTACGAAGGCCGTGTTGGGCGGCGAGATCGAAGTCCCGACGCTCGAAGGTAAAGTGGTGATGAAGATACCCGTCGGCACCCAGCCCGGCAAGGTCTTCCGCCTGAAGGGTAAAGGCGTGCCGGACGTACATTCGGGAGCGGTAGGCGACGAGCTGGTCAGGGTTAATGTCGATATTCCTACGCGTCTCACACCGGCCCAGCGCAAATTGATGGAAGAGTTCGCCATGCTTTCCGGTGAGGATCCATCGAAAAGCAGTTTCACGGATAAGATAAAGAGAGCGTTTAAATAAGATAGGACAGGATATATGCCGACTTACGAATACGAATGTTCGAAATGCGCTCACCGCTTCGAAAAATTCCAGAATATGAGTGATGAACCGCTGAAGAGATGCCCCTCATGCGGAGGGAAGGCCGAACGCCTGATAGGCGCCGGCTCCGGTATCATATTCAAAGGGTCCGGTTTTTACCAGACCGATTATAAAAAAGCTAAAAATCCGGAAAGAGAGGCCCCATCCTGTCCCAAGGCCGGAGAATGTAAAGAGTGTCCGTTAAGTGAGAAGAAGAAATAAAACGCTCTTAAAATTCTGGGCGCCTGTATTTTTCTGGATGGCGGTCATCGTCACTTTTTCATCCATCCCCAGGCTTGAATTACCGCCCATAATACCCTACCTCGATAAAATAGGGCATCTGGGGGAATACCTTATCCTGGGTTTTCTTTTAACGAGGGCATTTCTAAATTCCGGCCCGGATATCAGATCCGCGCATGCCGTATATTTATCTGTTTTCGTAGTGTTGTTCTTCGGCGCTTTCGATGAATGGCACCAGAATTTCATCCCGGGCAGGGGCGCCGAGACAGCCGATCTTATAATGGATGTCGCGGGTTCCGCGATAGGCGCGTTAATATACAGAATAAAAAATAAGAGGTAATCTGTGCCGACGATAAGGGCCTTCAAGGGAGTCATATACAACGCTAAAAAAGCGGGAGACATCTCGCGGGTAGTGGCCCCGCCTTACGATGTCATACCGAGCAAGATGCAGGAAGATCTTTACAGGGCCCATCCCAATAATATAGTCCGCCTCATATTGGGGAGGATCGAAGCAGGCGATGATACGACTAATAATCGTTATACCCGCGCCCGCGATTTCTATGATTCGTGGCTCAAGGACAGAGTCCTGGTGCGCGATACCGCAGATTCGTTCTATGTATATTCTCAGGCCTACAAGGATGCGTCCGGCAAGAATATAGAGAGGACCGGATTTATCGGGCTGATGCGCCTGGATACCGGCGGCAAGCGAACGGTCCTGCCCCATGAAAATACTCTGGCAGCTCCCAAGGTGGACAGGATAAGCCTGATGCGCAGCGTAAAAGCTAACCTCAGCCCCATATTCGTTCTTTATGACGATGAACAGGAAAGGGTCATGAAGATACTTAAAAAGGCATGTTCTAAAGATAACCTTTTCATAGATGTATCTTTTGAGGGCGTGAGGAACAGGGTCTGGCGTCTTGACGGCGCGGACGATATAAAGAAGATAGAGCGCCTGATGAGCGCCAAGGATATTTTCATAGCGGACGGCCATCATCGTTATGAAGTGGCGGCCAATTATTCGAAGGAAGTGGATGAGAAGGGCGCGGATGCCGTCCTCAAGCGAAATTCCAAATTTGTCATGGTATATTTCGTGCCTTCCGCCGAGAAGACGCTGACGGTGCTGCCGACGCACCGGGCGGTTAAGGATACCGGAAATATCGGGAAAGAAGATATTATGGGAAGGCTTAAAAAATATTTCGATATAAAGAAGGCGGCCGATATTGGGAGTTCCCTTTCCGGGCTATCCAGGATGAGAGGCGCCTGCGCGTTTGTCATCTATCTGGGCAAAGGCGAATTTTATATCCTCAGATTGAAGGATTACAAGATCTCGGATAAGAGCATAAAAGGTAATTCTAGAGACTGGAAGAGGCTGGACGTCACGATACTCCACCGTTTTCTTCTGGAGCGCGTTCTGGGCATACGCGACGACGAGGAAAATATAGAGTTTGTAAAAGAACCGGATGAGGCGGCGCATCTCGTAGATAACGGCGGATTCAAGGCGGCCTTTTTACTCAATCCCACCAAGGTGTCACAGATAAAACGCATAGCCATCCTTGGAGAGAAGATGCCGAGAAAGGCGACTTATTTCTATCCAAAACCGCTCTCCGGATTAGTAATAAATAAATTAGGGTAGAAACCATGTGCGGTATTTGCGGATACGTATATCTCGATAAGACCAAAAGTCCTTCAGGGGCCATCCTCAAGGTCATGATGGATTCCCTGGCGCACAGGGGCCCTGACGACGAAGGCCTGCATATAAAGGATAACGTCGCTTTGGGACAGAGGCGCCTTTCCATCATAGACGTGAAGAACGGCCATCAGCCTATCTTTAACGAAGACAAGAGCATAGTAATAATATACAACGGCGAGATATATAATTTCCGTCAGTTAAGAGAGGTCCTTTTAAAGAGAGGGCATATCTTTTCGACCGACTCGGACACGGAAGTCGCCCTCCACGCTTATGAGGAATACGGCGACGATTGTCTTAAATATTTCAACGGAATGTTCGCCTTTGCCATCTGGGACAATAAGCTTAAAAGGCTTTTTCTGGCCCGTGACAGGTTCGGTAAAAAACCTCTGTATTATGGAATATTCGACAACCAATTTATATTCGCTTCGGAGCTAAAGGCGATACTGAAACATCCGGCGTTGAAGAGAGAGATAGACCTCGCCGCCGTGAGCAGATATCTCGCTTATGAATATATACCGTCTCCTTCATCGATATTTAAAAATATCAGCAAGCTAGAAGCCGGCACGAAGCTTTTTCTAAAGGACGGCGCGTGCAAGATAGAAAGTTATTGGGACCTGAATTTTGGCAGAAATGAAAATCGGGATGTCAGGGAGATAGAGTCCAGGCTGGTTTCGATGTTCAAAGAATCTGTCAGGAAGAGGCTGATAAGCGATGTCCCGCTCGGGGTTTTTTTAAGCGGCGGGATAGACTCTTCAGCCGTCGTATCGATGATGGCCGAACTCATGGATCCGAAAGAGATAAAGACCTTCTCCATAGGTTTCAAGGAGGCGTCTTATGATGAGTCCTCCGACGCGAGGGGAATCGCGAAATATTTCGGGACCGAGCACCATGAGGAGATCCTCAGGCCCAGGGCCATGCTCGATATATTCCCGGCCGTCCTGGATGCATTGGATGAGCCATTCGCCGATTCTTCGATAATACCAACATATCTCGTATCCGCCTTTACGAGGAAGTTCGTGAAGGTCGCCCTGGGCGGCGACGGCGGTGATGAACTATTCCTGGGATACCCCTCATTCCGCGCCCATAAGTTATCCGGACTATTAAAGGCGATACCGAAAGATCTGGCAAAATTACCGTTCGAGATATTGACGAGATTAGCCCCTTTGTCCCGGACGCACGGCGGGATGAATTACAAGGCAAGGCAGTTCTTGCGCGGCATCGATTATCCGGAAGAAGTGCGGCATCAGGCATGGATAGGATCATTTCTTCCTGAGGAGCAGAAGGCGTTATTCGCGCCGGGTTCAGGAATAGATTTTAATCCCTTCTGCATATATGGGCCTACGGACAGATATTATAAAGCGGCCGGCGCGGCCGATCTTCTGGATAAGATAAGCTATGTTCATATAAAGACGTATCTATCCGACGATATATTGACCAAGGTCGACCGCGCAAGCATGGCAAATTCCCTCGAGGTAAGGGCGCCTTTTCTAGATACGGAACTGGCCGAATATGTCGTTACCATACCCAATTGGTTCAAGTTGAGGAACTTCACATCGAAGTGGATCTTGAAGAGGGCGCTGAAAGACAAGCTGCCTTCAAGTACACTTAATAAGAAGAAGAGAGGTTTTGCCGTCCCCGTGGCGGAATGGCTCAAAGAGGACCTTAAAGGGCTTCTTTTAGCGGCTTTTGAAAAGAGGAAAATAGAGAGAGAGGGGATATTCAATTATTCCTATATAAAAGGTCTATTGACACAGCATTTTGGTAATAGACATGACGTCAGAAAAGAAATTTGGTCTCTATTTTTGTTCGAAATGTGGTATGATAGGTGGATGAGGTGAGGGCCACGAGGCCAGGACCTTTCGCCTAATTTTGCTTTCATGAATTTTGATTATTAGAGGTACTTATAAGTTTGTCTGGTCTTACGATAACTAATTCGTTAAATTACTTTAGAAATAGTTAAATAGTTAGCAAAATTTTACGGCTCAAGGCCCATGGCCTCGTGGCTTATTGATGAGGGAAAAAAGAATGTTGAAGGAGATCAGGGATGCGTTGATGAAGGGCGATCGCGATGGCGT
>JAQUQN010000015.1 GCA_028716065.1 Candidatus Omnitrophota bacterium | reverse complement strand
AATGAAAAGCGAATGCGACGTGGCGATAGTCGTGCCTTCAAAGGAGACGGCGCGTATCCAGGAAGCTAACATCTTGATAGGCCATATCATCTGCGAGCTCATAGAGGAAGAGGTTGCGAAGAAATAGATGACTGAAAAGATAAAACAAGGCGCGGCATTATTGCGGGCCGTCAAGGCACTGCGCTCAAAAGGGAAAAGAATAGTCTTTACGAACGGCTGTTTCGATATCCTCCACTACGGCCATATCAAATACCTTCATGACGCGAAAAGATTGGGGGATATCCTGGTGATCGGACTGAATAGCGACCGCTCTGTCAAGGCATTGAAAGGCGGCGGCAGGCCCATAAATAAAGCCCTTGATAGGGCGCGCGTCCTGGCCGCCCTGGGGTTTGTCGATCTAGTCACGGTCTTCGATGAAGAAACACCGGCAAAACTCATAAAAAGGATAGAGCCGGACATACTGGTAAAAGGCGGCGACTGGAGGATGGAAGATATAGTAGGCAGTAAATTCGTAAGATCCCGCGGCGGAAGGGTCTTTAGTTTACCTTTTGTCAAAGGCTATTCGACCACGAAAACGATAAAGAGGATACATAGACCGTGAGGAGAGACCGGGTATGCCGCGTAATAGACGCCAATCTTAATAGATCCCGTGAGGGGCTGCGCGTGTGCGAGGAGATAGCACGGTTTATTCTGAACTCACCACGATTGACAAAGGAATTGAAATCGATACGCCACGGGATATCCAACACCATGAAGGGCCTGCCCGTTGGTATAGAGACGCTGTGCCGGTCCAGGGACAGCAGGGCCGACATCGGAGGAAGACCGAAGTTCGAAATCAATCTGACGAGGAAGGACTGCCTGGATATATTTGCCGCGAATATCGAGCGCGCCAAGGAATCCCTGCGCGCCCTGGAAGAGTTCTCCAGGCTGCTCGATAGCGCGAGTGCGGCAAGATTTTTGAAACTGAGGTTTAAAGTTTATGATATCGAAAAAAGGTCGGTTAAGAAGATCTCGACTTTACATAATATTAGATACCGCAACTCTGCGGGGTAGAAACATTTTAAAAGTGGCACAGGCCGCGCTTTCGAGCGGGGCTGATATAATTCAATTACGTGCCAAGAATGTCGCTTTTGAGAAGGCGATTGACCTATCAAGGCGATTAAAGCGCCTTGGCCGGAAATACGGCGCGCTATTTATCATAAATGACAGGATCGACCTGGCGCTTAAATCAGGTTGCGACGGACTTCACATCGGCCAGGGCGATATGGATCTCGCGTTGGCGAAAAGGCTTCTTGCGACGGACCAGCTGATAGGGGTATCGATAAAAAATTTCACCCAGGCCGTAAAAGCCAAGGGTTCAGGCGCCGACTATTTAGGGGTAGGGCCCGTCTTTAAGACTCCCATAAAAAGCCATTTAAGGCCCAGGGGGCTAAAGCTGGTCAATATGGTAAAAATGTTAAATATACCTTTCTTTGCCATAGGCGGTATAAATATCAAAAACATATCCGGATTAAAATCCGCTGGTATAAGGTCGGTCGCCGTCATAAGGGCCGTCTGTAAAGCTAAAGATGTCCGCAAAGAGACATTATCGTTAAAGGAATCTCTGTCATGACACAACTGGACCTGGCAAGGATAGGAAAGACGACCAAGGAGATGTTGGCAGTCGCAAAGGGCGAGGGCACCAGCGTCGAATTTATCCGCAAAGGCGTGGCAAAAGGCAAAATCGTCATACCAAAGAACATCGGGCATCGTTTATCGTGCCCCTGCGGTATAGGTTCGGGGCTACGGACGAAGGTCAATGCCAATATCGGGACGTCAAAAAATTCATCCAATATAGCTTCTGAACTAAAGAAGATGCGCGTTGCCGTGGAGCTCGGTTCCGATACCGTAATGGACCTTTCCACCGGCGGTAAGATCGAAGAGACACGCAGGAAGATCCTGGCAGGTTCGAGCGTTCCTGTGGGCACGGTACCGATCTACGAAATAGCGATAAACGGCAAAAAAAAATACGGTTCGATCAAAGATATGCCCGCCGAATACATGTTCGACGTCCTGGAGAGCCAGGCGGCGGAGGGCGTGGACTTTTTTACCATCCACGCCGGCGTTACCAAGACGGTCCTGTCCATATTGAAGGACAACCCAAGGCTGCTCGACATAGTAAGCAGGGGCGGCGCCCTCCTGGCGGAATGGATACTCGCAAACAGTTCCGAAAACCCGTTCTATGATGATTTCGGCCGTGTTTTAGACATAGCGAAAAGATATGATGTTACGTTAAGTCTGGGAGACGGCCTGAGGCCGGGCTCTATCGCCGATGCCACGGATCTGCCTCAGGTAGCTGAACTCATAACGTTGGGCGAACTGAGGAAGATCGCTATTAAGGAAGGTGTCCAGGTAATGATCGAAGGCCCCGGACACGTACCCATAAATCAGATAGAGACGAACGTCATGCTCGAAAAATCTTTATGCGACGGAGCCCCATTTTACGTCCTGGGGCCGCTCGTGACCGATGTCGCTCCGGGTTACGACCATATAACCTCTGCGATAGGCGGCGCGATCGCCGCAAGCGCAGGGGCCGATTTTTTGTGCTATGTCACTCCTTCGGAGCATTTGCGGCTGCCTTCACTGGAAGATGTAAAGGAGGGCGTAATCGCGGCGAAAATAGCGGCTCATGCCGCAGATATCGCCAAAGGATTAAAAAATTCTCTTACTCGCGATATAAATATATCAAAGGCCAGAAAGGCGCGGGACTGGAAGACGCAGTTCAAACTGGCTCTCGATAAAACCAGGCCCAGAGATTACAGGAACTCCTCCAGGCCCGAGATGAAGGACGTCTGCACCATGTGCGGCGAATACTGTTCCATCAAGATCGCCGAGCAATGTTTTAAAGGATTAAGGAGATCACCGCGATGAGCATACTGGTCGTCGGCACCGTCGCTATCGATTCGATCGAAACACCTTTCGGAAAACGCGATAACGTATTGGGCGGCTCAGCGACATATTTCTCGCTGGCGGCGTCTTT
Source organism: Candidatus Omnitrophota bacterium (assembly GCA_028716065.1). Lineage (GTDB taxonomy): Bacteria > Omnitrophota > Gorgyraeia > 2-01-FULL-45-10 > 2-01-FULL-45-10 > JAQUQN01. The sequence continues at coordinate 13,363 of JAQUQN010000015.1, read as the reverse complement.
ATTCAATAAAGTGCACGTCGTCGCCACCGTGGGCGAGGATTTTCCAAAAAGGTATATACGCCTGCTTGAGGATAAAGGTATAGGCCTGGAAGGATTCCATGTGATCAAGGGCAAGACCTTTCGCTGGGAGGGTAAATATGAATATGACCTTAACGTGGCCCATACCCTAAAGACGCATCTCAACGTCCTTAAAATATTCGATCCGGTAATACCGCCTGATTTGAGAAAGACGGACTTTATCTTCCTGGCCAATACAGACCCGGAACTCCAGCTCAAGGTACTGGAGCAGATGAGAGGCCCGTCTTTCGTGGCATGCGACTCCATGAACTACTGGATCACGCATAAGAAAAAACCTCTGGAGAGATTATTGGGCAAGGTTAATCTCTTCCTTCTGAACGACTCGGAGGCGCGGCAGTTAAGCGGCGAGGCGAACCTGATGAAGGCGGCCCGCCTGATAGTATCAAAGGGGCCCAAGGCCGTGATCATAAAGAAGGGCGAGCACGGGGCGCTATATCTTTCGAAGAGGTCCTGCTTTCTCACGCCGGCCTATCTATTGGAGACGATCTACGACCCGACGGGGGCCGGAGATACATTTGCAGGCGGCATGATGGGTTTTTTAAGCCGGGCTAAGAGGACGGATGAAGCTACTATAAAGAAGTCTATAATTTACGGCAGCATACTTGCATCTTTTGCGGTCGAAGATTTCAGCATCAAGAGGCTGGCGCGGCTCACCATGCCTGAGGTGCGTTCGCGTTATGACATCTTCAGGAGGATAACGAAATATTGAAAAGGGAAGCGAGCGTAGTTCAATGGTAGAATACCAGCTTCCCAAGCTGGCTACGGGGGTTCGATTCCCCTCGCTCGCTCCATCCGCCTTCGTGTATCGGGTTATTCAGGGTAGATGGCCTTCGGCGGATGTGTCCGCCGTACGCTAGCTGCTATGCATAGCCCGATACAGGAAGGCGGACCAAAAACTTAGTGAAAACGGATAGATGATTAAATTTTTATTGCCATTATTTTTAACTCTGATGCTCGCCGGTTGTGCCACGACGGCCGTTAAACCGCCCGTGGATCTGGCCGAGCAGTGCCAATACGGGACCCTCTACCATGAGGTGAGGGGCGGGGAGACGCTCTGGAGGATCTCAAAGATGTACAACGTGGACATGGATACGATCGTAAGGATGAACTCTATTTCCGATTACCATAATCTCAGGACCGGACAACGCATACTCATTCCTAAGGCCGGAAAAAAGGCCGAGACGCCCAGGTACGCGCCGTCAAAAGATAATTTTATCTGGCCGGCGAGGGGAGCGCTCTTATCGCGTTTCGGAGATAAGTTCGACAGATCAAAAAATAAAGGTATCGATATAGGCTTACGGGAAGGCAGCGATGTGTCGGCGTCCCGCGCGGGTAAAGTGGTATTCTGCGATGATAAGTTCAAGGGTTTCGGCAAGACCGTCATACTGGATCATGGCGACAGGTATCAGACCGTCTACGCCTACAACAATTCGATACTGGTAAAGGTCGGGGACCGTGTGGCACAGAGCACGGTAATCGCCAGGAGCGGGAAGACCGGGCGGGCCAAGGAGCCGAGCCTCCATTTTGAAGTCAGAAAAGACGGTGATCCGCAAAATCCGTTATATTTTTTACCTAGATAGAGGAACGAAATGTTCAGCGAACCCGCGGTAGGAGAGAAATTTTTCGGTCGGGAGGAGATATTGGACCTCCTGAATAAGCGCGTATCGGCCCTGAAAGACGGCTACAGGCAGAACGTGGCGCTTACCGGGCAGAGCCTTGCCGGCAAGACCTCAATACTACAGCATTTTCTACATTCCATAAAGGAAGAGGATTTCATCACGGTATACGTGGAAGTCGTCAAAGAACCACTCACTTCCTTCATTAACAAATTCGTCGCCACCCTATTATATAATACCCTGAATAAGCTGGGTGAAGCCGTCTCCGTGAGGAGCGACGACCTCCTCGATAAAGCGCAGCGGCGGCTTCCGAAGACATACAACGCCATAAGGCATATAAATTCATTGATCGACCACGGCGATATAGACAGCTCTTATTCCGAATTGCTCGGCCTGACATCCATAATCAAGGAAGAGGTAAAGATATCCTGCATAGTCATACTGGACGAATTCGACAACCTTGAACATCTCGGCATAAAGAACCCGTTCCTGGGTTTCGGCAAGGTAATAATGGTCCAGAAGGATACCATGTACATCGTATCGAGTTCCAGGAAGGAGACGATAAAGAGGATACTCTCCGAAAAATTGTCGTTATTGTTCGGAAATTTTGAGATCGTCAAGGTCCCGGGCTTCGATCTAAAGACAGCGGCAAACTTCATAGATATCAAGCTCTCCGGTTTCGAAATAGACGATCCGATAAAAAAGTTCCTGATGATCTTTACCGATGGGAACCCTTTCTACCTGAACAAGATCGCCTCTCATCTCAAATCGACAGCGATAGAGAAGATGTCGAGTTTTATAAGTAAGGAGATAGTAGCGGATACCATACTGGAGCTTGTCTATAACTCCGGAGGGGCCATCCATCAATATCTCATGAACTTCCTGCTCGAGATACTCGATACGCGTTATAAAGAGACCCATATCTCCATACTGACCTCCATAGCAAGGGGGCGCAATAAACAGGCCGAGATGTCCCGGGCCTTAAAGATAAAACAGGGCGAGCTGTCAAAACATCTGGCGTCTCTGGCGGGAGCCGGCCTCATCTCAAAGAGCGGCGTATTTTACAGGATAGACGACACCATGCTCGAATTTTGGTTGAAGAACGTCTATCAGAGGCGCAAGGAGATACTGGTAGACGGATTATTCAACAGGACCGGCCTTTTCAGGCAGGATATGGAATCTTATCTGTCCGATTTTCTGGAGAGCTGCGAACAGGATATATTCGCCAAATTCACGGACCTCATCAATCAATTCGCCAATGAAAAGATACAGGTCGATTCGAAGAATATATGCCTTCCGCATTTTACAAAAGTGGAGACGAGGATATTTCCGGACGGAAGGAGGGCAATAGTCGCCTCATTCCGCGGCAGATCCTGGGTGATACGTCCGTACGAAAAAGAGCTCGGAGAGACCGATATCGTCGAATATATCAAGGACATAAAGACCCTCAATATGAAGCTATCCAACAAGATAGTCATCCCTTTGAAGGAAATAGACGAGATGGCGAAATTGCTCGCAAAGGAACTGAAGATTTCGATATGGGACATATCGATAGCAAACATGCTCTTATCCGTATACGGAAAAGAGAAGGTGGCTGTCCTATGACAAGGCTATTGGTGCTATCGGATACCCACATACCCCGCGCCTCTGCCGACATGCCGAAAGAGATCTATAAAGAGATAAAGAGAGTGGATATGATACTTCACGCCGGCGACTTCGTGGAGAAGGAATTTCTGGATAAATTGAAGGCGCTTAAAGAGGTGAGGGCCGTCTACGGCAATATGGACTCCGTAAAACTTCGTTCGGTATTGAGCCCGAAAGAGACGATAGAAATAGGAAAATTTAACATAGGGCTGATACACGGCTACGGCGCACCGTCAGATATCATCAATACCGTCTCCAGGGAGTTTTCGAAGGTAGACGCTATAGTCTTTGGCCATTCGCATTCACCGGTAAACACGGTGAAAGACGGCGTCCTCTTTTTCAATCCGGGCAGCCCGACGGACAAGGTCTTCGCGTCATATAATTCCTATGGGATATTGGAGATCACGGATAAGAAAATAACCGGAAAGGTCATAAGGCTCTAGAAATGAAATATGATATACCTGTAATAAAGATCGAGGGAGATACCCTCCCGGAAGTATGGGAGAAGGCGGTAATAGCTACGTGGAACGAGGGGCTCGCGATAAAGACCGAATACGATAAAGAGGCGGACCCTGCCAGCCGGGACTGCACGATGGTCATGGTCATAGAGGACCCTCTGAAGGAACCGCGCATTCACAGGGCTTTCCCGGGAGGACTCGAGGACCTCGAGGTCTACCGGCAGGAAGTCGTCCTGGGCATACATGACCATTGGATAAAACCGGAAGAAGGTAAGTGGACATATACGTATCACCAGCGGTTGTTCGGCTACGCCATGGAAGATAAGGTCATCGATCAGATGGACTATATAATAAAAAAATTAAGCCAGACCCCTTACTCCAGGAGGGCGCAGGCGATAACATGGAATAGCGGCACCGATCCCGAGACCGATGACCCACCGTGCCTGCAGAGGGTATGGTTCAGAATGGTCGGGCTCTCTGACGGAAGTTACTCCCTGAACATGAACACGCACTGGCGGTCGCGCGATGCCTACAAGGCGAGCTTCATGAACATATTCGCCCTTACGGATCTGCAGAAGACGATGGCGGAGAAGATATCCGAAAATATCAAGAAGAAGGTAAACGTGGGAAGGTATGTGGATATAAGCGACAGTTTCCACATTTACGGAAGTTACGCCGAAGAGTTCAAGCAATTTCTGAAGACGGTAGCCGAGAGGCCATTTGCCGAAAAGACATGGACCACGCAATTCGCTCAACCATTCTTCGAAGAAGCCAGGGTCAGGCTGCAGAATGAAAAAAGGAGTATATGATGGATAGCCTTTGGGCGCCGTGGAGAAGTAAATACATATACATGAGAAAACATAAAAGATGCATATTCTGCGGAAAGAAGAAGAGAGACCCGGCGGCTGATAAAAAGGCGTATCTCATCGATAGAAGCGCCCATTCATTCTCCATGCTCAATATATATCCTTACAATAACGGCCATGTAATGGTGGCCCCTTTCAGGCATGTAAAAAATCTACTGGCCCTGAAGGCCGATGAGCTCGCCGATCTCTTTTCATTGGTTAGGGATTGCACGAAAAAACTCGACAGGATATTAAAACCGCATGGATACAATATAGGGCTTAATATAGGGAAGGCGGCGGGGGCCGGCTTCGATGGCCACGTTCATGTTCATATAGTCCCTCGCTGGACGGGGGATACGAACTTCATGACCACGGTGACGGATCACAGGGTCATATCCGACTCTCTGGATTCCGTCTATAAACTATTGAAAAAATGCTGAAACGAAGAGATATCGAAAAGGGAGAGGAATTACTGGCGCCGTACGCCCAAAAGAGCAAATCCTCGAAGGGAAGGGCCTATAAAGAAGCTGAGCACGGCTACAGGTCGTGCTATCAGCGGGACAGGGATAGGATTATCTATTCGACGGCCTTCAGAAGATTGGAGTACAAGACGCAGGTATTCGTGAATCATGAGGGGGACTACTACAGGACCCGACTCACGCATACGCTGGAAGTCGCTCAGATCGCAAAGTCGATCGCGCGCGCGTTGCGCCTCAATGAGGATCTCGTGGAAGCAATAGCGCTTGCTCATGACCTGGGCCACACGCCCTTCGGCCATTCCGGGGAAGACGCGCTGCATGAACTGATGAAGGATTACGGAGGCTTTGACCATAATGCCCATGGGTTGCGCGTGGTAGACCTCCTGGAGGAGAGGTATCCCGATTTTCCGGGCCTCAACCTTAGCTATGAAGTCCGGGAAGGGATAATAAAACACTCCACGACGTTCGATTATCCGCGGCCCTGCGCGCCCTTCGACGAAGTAGGTTCTCCGCTGCTTGAAATACAGGTGGTCGATATAGCCGACGAAATAGCATATGACAATCATGACCTTGATGACGGCATCACGAGCGGCCTTATAAGAGAAGAGGATCTAAAAAATATACGGTTATGGTCGGAGAAGAACAGAATGATAAGAAAGTCCTATCCGCACATAAATGATGAGATCAGAAAATATCAGATCATCAGGGCCCTCATAAATCATCAGGTTACGGACGTGATAAATCATACGGAGGCGAATATAAAAAAATTCAAGGTGCATAGTGTTCAACAAGTAGCGAAACTCCCTGAGAGAATGGTCGCCTTTTCAAGGCCGCTTGAATCGCTCAGGAAGCCAATGCGAGATTTCATGATGCAGAACCTCTATCAGCATTACAGGGTAGTTAGGATGTCAAATAAGGCCTACCGTTTCATAACGAGCCTCTTCAAGGTCTATCTGGATAAGACCGAGCAGTTGCCACCCAACACCCAGAAGCGGCTCAATAAAGAGGACAAGCACCGGGTCATATGCGATTATATCGCCGGAATGACCGACAGATACGCGCTCGATGAGTACAAAAAGTTTTTTGAACCGTATGAGCGGGTATGAAAAGGAAGCCTAAACATGTTCGAGGAGAGTAAAAAAGACAGTAATTATCCAAGGGAGTTGTTCGAAAGGCTCAAGAATAGCGTTAGCCTCAAAAAAGAGGAAGAGTGTTTCGGCTACTGCATCAAACCGAACATGTGGTGGCTCATAGACAGGCCGAATCCTAAACTGCACGAACTTAATAAAATAATATGCCAGACCTGCCCATACCTGAAGAAGGCCGCGGCAAAAAAGAGATCCAAGTGCTTCAAGCAAGTCTTCAATGCGCTGAAGAAGGCCGCCCAGAGCAAGGCACTGACAAGGTTCGAGTGTATTCAGGGCCTTCACGGGTTCATATATCCGATATTATACAACGCCAAATTATACGGTTATATAGGGGCCTGCTATGTCAAGAAAGATATTTCACCGCAACTCTTGAACATATTTTCCGCGTTTACCGACACGGTCGTAAAAGAAGTGCAAAAAGAGCTGGAGCTATCCAAACTATATGAGACGGTCAGGCCCCGTGCCATAGCCTTATCTACCGTTCACACGGTCTACCGGCTTATAAGCTCCACTCTCGATCTGAACGAATTACTTCCCAGGATAGCGCGCCTGTCTCTACAGATCATAAGGGCGAACAGATGTTCCATAAAACTGGTGGACGCAAAACGGAAAACCCTGCTACCCAAAGCTACGGTCGATCTCAGAGAAAAGAAGGTACGCCTGAAACGGGTCCGCATAGGGAGATGGGCCCCGGGAAAAGCCGTCAAATACGGCCGCCCCATAAGAGGGGAAAATTACCTTGCCACTCCATTGATCGATGAGGATGTCATCGGGGTCATCACATTGTACGATAAGGTGGATTATAAGCCTTTCACTCCATTCGACCAGGAGATAATGTCCACGTTGGCGGAGCAGGCGGTCATCGCCATCAAGAACGCCCAACTTTACAAGGAACAAGAACGGCTCACCATAGGAGCGATAAAATCGCTATCCACCATCCTGGATACGAGGACTCCATGGCCTTATGTCCCAAGGGCATCCTTCCTTAAAATAGCTTTGGCCGTGGGACAGGAGATGAGGATGGACTCCAACGAATTAAAGAGCCTGGAGTACGCGTCGCTGCTTCATGACGCAGGCCAGATAGTAGTTCCGGATGAGGTCCTGTCCAAGCCCACGAAATTGACCGGCAAAGAATATGAGATGGTGAAAGAGCATCCCATGAGGGGCGTGGAGATCTTAAAGCATATACGGGCACTGAAATCCGTCATGCCCATAATAATGCACCATCACGAGAAATACGACGGGTCTGGATACCCCAAAGGATTGAAGAAAGAACAAATACCGCTCGGCGCGAGGATCATGGCCGTCATAGGCGCGTTCGAGGCCATGATAGGAAAGAGGCCCTACAGGATACAGAAGACGATCGACGAGGCGCTTGAAGAGATAAAGAAGAATTCCGGCACTCAATTTGATCCTAATGTGGTGGACATATTTTTAAAGGTCATGGAGAGAAAAGATATCCGAACGATGCTGGAGCGGGAACTTCACCAGCCGCACGCTGCGGCGGGACGCATCGTCCTAAAGATATAATTAGGCCCTTCATATAGACCAATCAGTCGAGGTGAACCATGAATCTGGAGAAAATGTTAAAGTCGAAGATCCATCGCAAAGTAGTCCTTTTCTTTCATGAAAATCAAACATCCATCGATACCCCGAGGGGCATAGCCACGTGGATACGCGAGGACAGATTGAGGGTCTTGCGGGCGCTTGAAGATCTGGCGAAAGAAGAGATACTCGTGGCGCACAGGGCGACATCGACTACGGGTTACAGTTACACGCGGAACTCAAGGCTGATCGCTAAGATAAATAGGCTTCTGAATAAAAAATCCTCATAGCGTCTTACTCGTTGACCCCATAGATAAATTGACCTTAAATGAAAAATTATAAGCGATTTTACAGCGAATTGAACGACCAGCAAAAGCTGGCTGTCGATACTATAAATGGGCCGTTATTGGTGCTCGCCGGGCCCGGCACCGGAAAGACACAGCTTTTATCCGTCAGGGCAGGTTCGATATTGGAAAAGGCCCGCTGCGAGAGCGAGAACATACTGATACTGACATATACGAACGCGGCCGCAAAGGCGATGAAGGAGCGCCTGGCCAGGGTCATAGGGCCCAGGGGTTATGACGTGGAAGTCGGCACATTCCACGGCTTCGCAAATTCGATAATCCAGGAATCTGAGGAAGCGGCCAATTATGTGGGGGACAAGATACAGATGAGCGAGGTGGAGCAGGTCCGGGCCATAGAATACGCCCTGGATAACACCAAGGGTGTAGATGAGATAAGGCCCTTCCGCGCGCCTTATTTATATCTTGATGAGATCTTATCCAGAATAGCTGAATTAAAAAGGGACGGCATAACTCCGGAAAAACTCCGGGAATACCTCAAGAAGCGTAGTAGCTCCGATGTGCGCATCGACGATAAGTATATGGGGCGCCTGAAGGCATTTTCGATCATCTATGCCATGTATGAGAAGCTCAAGGAAGGCGGCGATAAAGCGATATTCGATGAGCGCGGAAGGTACGATTTTGACGACATGATACTCTTCGCAACGGAGGCCCTCAGGAATGAAAAGGCCTTATCCGATAAATATAGAAGCCGGTTCATTTACGTGATGGTCGATGAATATCAGGATACGAACGGCGCGCAGATGGAGATGCTCTTCACCCTCCTGAATTATGATAATCCCAATCTTTGCTGTGTAGGAGATGACGATCAGTCGATATACCGCTTTCAGGGAGCTTCCGTGGGCAACTTCAAAATATTGAAGGAGCGTTTTCCCGGCCTCGAGATAATGTCCCTGAAGAATAACTACCGCTCCTCAAAGGAATTGATAGAGGCCTCGGGCAAGATAATCAACCTCATTCCGCAGTATGAGCGCATGGAAGAGAAGGTGCTGGAAAGCGTAAAAAACTACAGGGAAAAAGAGATCGAATTCCGCGAACTATCCACCCCGGAAGAGGAGACGCGTTATATCGTGGATAAAGTATTTGAGCTGAAAGGGCGCATAGAGAAGTCCCGGGACCTGACAGCCGAGGAGCGGGAGCATCCCTACAATAACATCGCGATACTCGTCCGGAAGCGGCGCGATATATTAAGGATAATAGACGCCTTCCTGCATGCAGGCATACCGTACGCAACGGATGGAAAAGAGGATATAAGCGGCGAGAAGAGGGTAAGGCAACTTCTGGACATCCTGGAACTGGCCCACATAACCCCACAAGAGACTGAGCTCAAGGACCTGGCCCTCTATAAGGTGCTGACGGCCGATTACTTCGAAATACCCACCAAAGAGATACTGCAGTTCATCTTGCATCTTAACGCAAAGCGCGAGAAAGACAAATCGCAGAAGAAGACTTTATTGAGCGAATTTCTATCTTATTTCGGCGAAGGCAAAAAAAAGGACGCCATCGCTTCCGGCGACAACAAAAATATGCGCCGCGCCGCAGAGACGATCAAGAAACTCTTGAACGAGTCACGGGCAAGGCCTGTCCATGCGTTATTAATGGACTACATAAAAGAGGCGGGGATCTACAGATATATACTGCGCGAATATCGGGACGAGAAGGTGCTGAAGATGAGGGAACTGAGAAGCCTCTCATCTTTTGTCAACATGGTCAAGGCCGCGGATATCGCGATGCCCGCGATGGGGCTGGATGATTTCATGCTCGAGATGAAGACGAGAAAAGACCATGGCCTTCCGATCAAGGGAGACGTCGTCACCATGACGCAGGACGGCGTGAGGATATTCACTGCCCATGGCTCCAAAGGGCAGGAATTTCATTCCGTCATAATACCTTTCTGCCTGCAGAACAAGAACTGGCCCGCGCGGCCGATCCCCGAGAAGATACCCATGCCTTACGACCTATTCAAATCGAGGGAAGCAATAAAAGAGAAGGGTGTTTCCAGGCAGCTCTTTTTAAATGATGAGACACGCCTGTTTTACGTGGCCATGACGAGGGCAAAGTCGAACCTCATCTTCACCTCAAGCCCTACCGAAGACTCTGTTTCAAGCTTCTATCTGACCGGCCTGGACATAGACCGGGAAGGCCCGCAACATGTCGAGGAAGAGGCTATCCTGCAAAAATCTCTCGAGACAACAGACCTCAACGACCCATTCATAGGAACCGAGAATGTCCTCAAAGACCTGATAAAGAACATGACCCTCAACCCTACGAGGATCAACAATTATATCACCTGCCGTAGAAAATTCCTGTATAATGACATCCTGAAACTGCCCGGACCTAAAAAAAAGAGCCTGGTATTCGGCAACTGCGTCCACAAGGCCCTTGAAGAGACATACCGCATCTATAAAGAGAAGAAGGTCTTCCCGGACTTCAATTTTTTCCGCAAGGCCTTCGAGCAGGAACTCAAATTCCAGGGCGTCGAAAAGTCCATAGAGACGATCTGTCTGGGCGAAGAGCGGATGCGAATGCTCGAAAGATGGTTCATGGAAGAGGCAAAAAGTCCCGTCGTTCCCATAGGACTGGAAAGAAAACTGGTGATAACTGTGGGGGACGGTATAATATTCACCGGTAAATACGACAAGGTGGAATGGGAGAACATATCACAGAACCTGGTGAGGGTGGTTGACTATAAAACCGGGAAGCCCGACAATCATCTGAAAGCCATAGGGGCGTGCCAGGACCTGAAGAGCGAGGACTGCGACGGATATTTAAGACAGCTTGTAGCATACAAGCTTCTATTCGAGCGCGATAAGAAAGAATCCGCTGGCAGGAAGGTCAGCCATGGCGTGCTGGCCTTTATCGAGCCGGTCGCTTCCGACATCCGAAAGTTGGGATATAAAAAAGGGGACCATGTGGCCAAAGCGATCGCGATATCGCATGAGATGGTCTCCGAGATGGAAGATATAATAAAAGACGTCTGGCAGAGCATAAATGCCCTTCAATTTGAAAGGCTGCGCCAGCGCGATAAGGATATTTGCGCCAAATGCGATTTTGACGCAATATGCTGGGGGTAAAGATGGGAAGAAGAAACAAAATTCTACTTTATTCGGGGGCGGCCTTGCTCGCCTGCCTGTTTTTTTATCTTTTCTTTGCGCGGATAGCGCTCTACATGATATCGATATCTCAGGGGCTTGATATCCGTTACGGCAAGCTCAAAAACGCGGGATTCAAGGAACTATTATTTGACGATCTCAAAATATCCGAGAAGAAAAATGGAATAGGTTTTCTCGCAAAAAAGGCCAAGATCCGTCCTCAATGGTCCCAAAAATTTTTATCGGAACCTGCTTTTGACATGAAACTTTATGACGTGAGTTTCCTGAAACGGGATAGAGAGGATCCGACCAGATACTCCGATATCGATGATCTCGTCGCGGCGCCTTTCAAGAGCAGCTGTAGATATAAAGAGATCTCCCTGAAGATTAAAAAGATGAGGGACGGTATGTTAATAGAGGGCCTCGATGCAAAGAGCGATGACATAAGGCTGTCGCTGAACGGATCCCTGAAAACGGATAATACGATAGACCTGGCCATAATAATATATTTTTCGGATACCCTGACAAGGAAGGTTCCGGAAGAGTTGACCAAAGTAATTCTCAAAGATGATAAGGCAGGGTGGAAGAGCCTATCGGTAAACCTGAGGGGCAATTACTCTACACCATCCATACAACTGACCGGAAAATTGTTCAGACTGAACATCAAGGCAATATCTCAATAGGAAGAGGCGGCGAAGGGGGCTCATTTTCCTCTTTGAGTTTTGGTAAATATGCGATATAATAAGCGGCCGTGACGGATAATATGGATGATGACAAGTATCAGAGAGAGCTTTTTGAATTCGAAAAGCCGAAGAAGGTTTTTCCCAGGTTAGGCAACATCTTCCCTAAAGATAATTTCATGCTGGTCCTGACTATGGAGAAACTTATATTCGTCTTGATCGCCATCATAATGCTCATCGTAATAGTATACGCGCTGGGTGTTGAGATGGGCAAGGCGGATGTTTTGCGGCGGCTTTACAGCCAAAGGCAGGGCGGGCAAGATACAGATAAGATCGCCCTTCGCGCCTCCGGCACGCCAAAAGAGGCTCCGGATACGACGGCATCGCTTAAGGCGGCCGTGCCGGCAACGGCATCAATACAGAAAGCGCCGTCCAAAGATAAACAGGTACGGGAAGCTTTGAACCCTTACTACACCATCATAGCCGTTACATTTACGCGCGAGGATACGGCTTCCGCGGAGGCGGCGCGCCTTAAAAAAGACGGGCTCGACGCTTTTATCGCGCAAAGCGACAAATATTACACCGTGTGCGTCGGAAGATATGCCGCTAAAGAAGTCGCGCGAAAATCGCTTGGCAAGGTCAGGCGCATGTATAAAGACGCGTATATAAAATTAAAATGATCCGGCAGCATAGCTCATAAGGAGGAAGAAGATGTCGCAACATCCAAGTTTGCGTTCGTCCGACAAGGATAAAAAACACAGGTCCGTTTTAAAGAGGCATGAGCGGATAAAGAGCCTCAAGGATAAGGAAGAATGGAAAGAAGAGGATTCTGTATTCGGACTGCCTAAAGTCAAGGTATTGAGGTTCAAGATCAAGAAAGAGAAGGCCGCGCCGGCTGAAGCTGCAGCGGAAGGCGCGGAAGCAGGCGCAGCTGCTCCGGCCGCTGGCCAGGAGAAGGCCACGTCCAAGGGAGCTACGCCGGTCAAAGAGACGGCAAAGCCGCAAGGGGCTGAACCGAAGAAAGAAGCAAAAAAATAAACCCCCAAGAATGTCCGTGAAGAAAGTACGGGTTTTTTTAAAAGACAGGCCCTACGATATCGTCATAGGCCGCAGAGTGCTTAAAGAAGGCCGCAGCCTTTTGCGAAGCCTCGCCCTGGGGCATGATGCCATTGTCATAACAAATCCTGCACTCCATAAGCTCTACAAAGAAACGATAAAAGCTCTTTTCCGCAACTGCGCCTCAAGTATTAGGATAGAGTTGGTTCCCGATTCGGAAAGGGCAAAATCTTTCCAGGTGCTTACAGGCCTTTTGGACAGGATAGCGAAGTTCGATAAAAATAAGCGTATCTTTATTGCGGCGTTCGGAGGCGGCGTGATAGGCGACCTGGCCGGATTCACAGCCGCAATATATAAGAG
>JAQUQN010000014.1 GCA_028716065.1 Candidatus Omnitrophota bacterium | reverse complement strand
GATTATGAGATTATCGCATATATGTTTTATATAGTAGGAACTAGAGTTAATCCTGGCGGCATACAGATACCACATGTCTATTGCTGGTCTATTGTAAACCCCATACGAGACCTAGAAACAAAAGCCGTGGCCGTGGCAGGACCCGTAAATTCTCCTAAAATCCCCTTGAATATATCAATACTTATGTTATAATTTACTCTCAATATGCATAAAAAGATCGCCCCAAAAGAACTCATACGTCAGGATTTCCACAATCTTAAATCATCCGAAAGGCTGCTGACGGCCCCCAAGATCGAAGACCTCATCTTCATGCAGTCTATCGAAGGAAGGGCCCATAACGGCGCTGGCGCTTTCAACAAGCGCTTCTATGTCAATACGACCATCGACGATATCGTGAGGGCGCTTGGCAGGAGCCCCAGGCAGGTGAAGGATAAGCGCCAGGAACTGATAGACGAGATCGTGGAGTTCGTCGACGCGGCCCTGGCGGATGACCCGCACGAAAGGCTCGTGGCGGAGAACGGCAGGCCGCTACTGGGCATAGCGCAGTTCAAGGAAAGGTCGGTCAATTACCATGATGTATTGAAGGGCCTGTATCTCGGCGGGCTGCGGGATGATGTGGATATCAGGAAGAAGACGCAGGAACTCTACAAGATCAGAATAGGATACGGCAGGTGTTATCTCATAGATACGAGGGTGATGGCCGACATGGGATTAGACGGCGAAGCGCTGGCCCACCAGGAACACGCAGATGAGATAGCCCATTATAAATCGTGCGGCCTCATAATAGAAGAGGCAAAGCCGAAACACCGTAATTCCAAACATTTCAGGTACATGTACATACGCCACCACGTGGGGCCGGGTCAGTCGGATGACGCGGCGATAGTAGCCGCCGGCCTCTTGTACAATATTGACGTGGCGCTCGGCGTATTTCTCGCCGATGCCATAGATACGCTCGAAAAGTACGTCAACGTATACCGAGACCAGGATTACGAACTGGCCTGCTACATAAAAGATAACTATGAATTTTTGGGGTTAGAAGAAAAAGACGTGTATGAACTGGCATACGTGGCGGCGATCGGCGCCGAGCGCGTGGATGAGATACCCGATAGTTCCTTAAGGTATCTTCTTGCGATAGACCGCGAGACGGGGCAGTCTACCCTTGAGACGCATCTCAATTACATAGAAGGCAAACCATTTTTACCGATAGCGATAAGTTATAAAAGGATCTCCATACTGGAATTATACGATTTCATAAAGGATAAACTGAAGAGCATAAAGAAAGAGGCGGTCGTGACCATTCCCGAACTCTTCATAAAAGAACTGGGATCTTCGGTCGCGAATGTCATGCACAGGCGTTTTATAACCGTCAGTCCCCAGACATCGCTCAAGACGGCGCTCCAGAAGGTCGAGGCGCGGAAGGGCGAGATAATAATCGTAAAAGATGAGAACGGCAATATTCTCGGAGTGCTCAATCCTAATGACTTCCTGGTATTCTTGAGAGAAAGGGGCAGGGCCTGATGCCTGAGTTGAGGCGCGATCCGGTAATAGGAAGATGGGTGATAATCTCCACCGAGAGGGCCAAGAGGCCCGACCAGTTCAAGGGCGGTATCGAGGAAGAGAGATTGAAAGAAGGCGAAAAATGCCCATTCTGCGAAGGTAATGAGGCGATGACGCCACCCGAGATATGCGCCGTCAGGAAAGCCGGCACCAAGCCGGACAGCCCGGGATGGGAAGTGCGCGTCATACCGAGCATAAGCAAATTTCTCCAGGTCGAAGGAGGCCTCGACAGGCGCGGCCACGGCATGTACGACCTCATGAACGCGCGCGGCGCGCACGAGATAGTGGTGGAGACCCCTTCCCACAGGATGGAAGCCGCCGCCATGCCGGGACAGATCACCAAGGTATTCAACGTAGTCCTCGACAGGATGGCGGACCTCGAGAAGGACCCGTGGATAAAGTATGTCCTCATGTTCAAGAACCACGGCGCAGCCGCCGGCGGGAGCCACATAAAACATTCAAGGCTCCAGTTGATAGGTACGCCCGTGAATCTTAAGCGGGTCAAGGAGGAACTGGCAGGCGCCAAGGCCTATTACGACTACAAGGACCGCTGTATATTCTGCGACATAATAAAGCAGGAATTGTCTTCCGGCAAGCGCGTGATAGCGGAATCGAAGAATTTTATATCTTTGGCCGCGTTCGCGCCGCGGTTTCCTTTCGAGACATGGATATTGCCGAAGAGACATTCCTGTGATTTTTATAAGATGGATAGAAGCGAGATCCCGGACCTCGCCGAACTCATAAGGATAGATTTCGAAAAGAAAAGGAAGGTGCTGGGTGAATTTCCTTATAATGTGGTCCTGCACACGGCTCCGTTCAGAAGAGACAGGGCCAAGAGGGGGTATTGGGAGACGATAGAGCACGATTATCACTGGCATTTGGAGTTTTTACCCATTCTTACGAGAGTCGCGGGTTTCGAATGGGGCACGGGTTTTTATATAAACCCGCTGCCGCCCGAAGACGCGTGCAAGGCATTGAAAGAGGCAGAGGTTTAGTCTGATGAATGAACTGAGGCGCGACCCCATTACAGGTAGATGGATAATCGTACTGCTGGATAACATGGCCAAGATAACGGATTTTAAATTGGCACCGCAGGTAAAGCAGAACGCCTCGTCATGCCCTTTCTGCACCGGGCATGAGTCGCTCACGCCTCCGGAGATAGTGGCGCACAGGAAAGACGGACGTGAGAACAGCCCGGGCTGGACCGTGAGGGTCGTCCCCAATAAGTTCCCGGCGCTCAGGATAGAGGGAGAACTGGATAAACAGGGCATGGGCGTCTTCGACGTGATGAACGGCGTCGGAGCGCATGAAGTGATAATAGACACGCCCGACCACGCCAGGGACATGGGGGACCTTACTTATTCCGAGACCGAAGAGGTTGTCTGGATGTACCTAGCCAGGTCCATCGACCTGAGGCGCGATAAGAGATTTAAATATATACTAATATTCAAGAATTATGGTAAAATCGCAGGTGCGTCGTTGGAGCACCCCCACAGCCAGCTAATAGCCTTGCCCATAGTCCCGAAAATGGTCCACGAGGAGATGGCGGGTGCCGCCAAGTATTTCGAATATCGCGAAAGATGCGCCTTCTGTGATATGATAAGGGAGGAGCAGCGTTCCAAAGAGCAGACGATATATGAGGACGATTTCTTCATGGTCTTCTGTCCCTACGTCTCCAAGTTCTCTTACGAGATGTGGGTATTGCCTAAAAGGCACAGTTCTGATTTTACGGCCATAAGCAGGGACAGCGTCCCGTCCCTGGCCAGGGCGCTTAAGGATTCGCTGGCGAGGTTAAAGAAGCTTCTACAGGATCCGGCTTATAATTTCGTGATACATACCTCTCCGATAAACGGGCACGAGAGGAGCGACTATCACTGGCACATAGAGATAATCCCGAAACTGACGAAGATAGCGGGATTCGAATGGGGCAGCGGGTTTTACATAAATCCGGTCCCGCCGCACATAGCGGCAAGAAATCTATTGAGTGTGAATGTGGGTGCGAAATAAAGGTAGAATAAAAAAGGGAGGTAGTGAAATGGCGGTAAAAGTAGGTATCAACGGTTTTGGCAGAATAGGAAGAATGGTCGGAAGGGCGATACTCGAGAGAAATTCAAAATCGATGGAGCTGGTGGCGGTCAACGATATAACGGACGCCAAGATGCTGGCGCATCTATTGAAATACGACTCAGTGCACGGCCGTTTTCCGGGTGGCAACGTGAAGGCCGGTACGGATTCGATCATCGTGAACGGAAGAGAGATAAAGGTCCTCTCTAAAAGGGACCCCGCTGAATTACCATGGAAAGAGCTTGGTGTCGAGATAGTGGTCGAATCTACGGGGCTCTTCACGATAAAGAACGACGGCGTCAACAAAAAGGGTAAACAGGTCAAGGGCGCGGTAAATCACATAACGAAGGGCGGGGCGAAGAAGGTAATAATATCGGCCCCTGCCGAAGGCGAAGATATCACTATAGTCATGGGCGTCAACGATGATAAGTACGACCCGAAGAAAGACTCGGTCGTCTCGAATGCCTCTTGTACGACCAATTGTTTAGGCCCGGTCGCAAAGGTGTTGAATGACATCTGGGGGATAGAGAAAGGGCTCATGACGACGATACACGCTTATACCAATGACCAGCATGTCCAGGACCTGCCCCATTCGGACCCGAGAAGGGCGAGGGCCGCGGCATTGTCCATGATACCGACGTCCACGGGAGCGGCCAAGGCGATAGGACTGGTCATACCGGAGCTCAAAGGTAAGTTGGATGGTTTTGCGGTAAGGGTCCCGGTGGCGAACGTCTCGGTGGTGGACCTTACGTGCAGCCTGAAAAAAGACGCGACAGTCGAAGATATCAACAAGGCCCTGAAGGTCGCTTCGGACGGGAAGATGAAAGGTATACTCGAATATACCGATGAGAATGTCGTATCGGTCGATTTTAACCACTACCCTGCGTCTTCCACGGTAGATTCCAAACTGACGAAGGTGATAGGCGGCAATTTCGCGAAGGTCGTGGCCTGGTATGATAACGAGTGGGGTTATTCCTGCAGGGTCGTGGATCTCATCGAGTTCATGATCAAGAAAGGTTTATAATCTATAAAGAACAAGGATAGCATAACGATGAAGAAGACAATAAAAGATATCGATCTGAAAGGTAAGAAGGTATTGATACGGGCCGATTTTAACGTGCCGCTTAATGATAAGCTGGAAATAACCGATGACATACGTATAAGGGCGAGCATCCCTACTATCAAGTATGCGCTTGATAACGGTGGCAAGGTGATACTCATGAGCCATCTCGGCAGGCCGGACGGCAAGGTGGTCGAGAATATGAGGCTTGCGCCCGTCGCAAAGAGACTGGAAAAACTTCTGGGTAAGCCCGTATTGGCGCTTAAGGATTGTATCGGGCCGGAAGTGAAAAAAGCGGTATCCGGCATGAAGCCAGGCGATGTGGCGCTCTTGGAGAACCTGAGGTTCCATCCGGAGGAGGAGAAGAACGATCCTGATTTCGCTAAGGAACTCGCCTCGTTAGGCGAGGTCTTCGTAAATGACGCCTTCGGCACGGCTCACCGCGCCCACGCCTCTACCGAAGGAGTTACGAAATACCTGCCTTCTGTTGCCGGGTTCTTGCTCGAAAAGGAGATAGAATATCTCGGAAATGCTGTGGAGAATCCGAAAAGGCCGTTCATCGCGATACTCGGCGGGGCAAAGGTAAAGGATAAGATAAAGGTCATAGACAATCTTCTAAATAAGGTGGATGCTATCCTGATAGGCGGAGGGATGGCGTATACTTTTTTGAAGGTACAGGGCAAGACCATCGGTTCCTCGAAGCTGGATAAAGACGGTCTCGATATCGCGAAAGCTGCACTCGATAAAGCGGTCAAGAAGAATGTGCCGATACTTTTGCCGGTAGACCATGTCGTGGCTGATAAGTTCGACGTCAATGCCCAGACTAAGCTCGTAGGCGAGGACATACCGGACGGCTGGATGGCCCTGGACATAGGCCCGAAAACGGTAAAGTTATTTGAAGATAAGCTGAAAAGCGCCAAGACGGTCGTGTGGAACGGCCCGCTCGGCGTATTCGAGATGGAAAAATTCGCCAAGGGTACGGAGGATGTAGCCAGGTTCCTTGCGGGCCTTAAAGGCGTCACGACCGTGATCGGCGGCGGTGATACCGCCGCCGCCATGGCAAAATTCAAAGTCGACGGCAAGATGACGCATATTTCGACGGGCGGAGGCGCCTCGCTCGAATATCTCGAGGGAAGAGGGCTGCCGGGCATAGACGCATTACAGGATAAGTGACCATGAGGAAGATAATCATAGCAGGCAACTGGAAGATGAACAAAACCGTTGCGGAATCGATAGACCTTGCCAATTCCATTAAACGTTCGGTTGCGGACGTAAAAGAGATCGAGATACTTTTATGTCCGCCTTTTACGTCGCTTAGCGATGTAAAGGATATCGTCTTGGAGACGAACATCAAGCTTGGTGCCCAGAACGCGCACTGGGAAAAAGAGGGCGCCTTTACGGGTGAGATCTCATGCCCCATGCTGAAGCACGTAGGATGCGAATATGTGATAGTGGGCCATTCGGAAAGACGGCAGTATTTCGGAGAGACGAACCAGGTAGTGAATAAGAAGGCCAAGGCCGTCCTGGCTGAAGGGTTAAAACCCATCGTCTGCGTCGGTGAAAAACTGGAAGAAAGAAAAAGCGGCAAGGCCTTCGACGTCATCAGGGACCACGTTGAGAATTCCCTTAAAGGAATCTCCAGAGAAGATATGCTGAAGACAGTAATAGCTTATGAGCCCGTCTGGGCCATCGGCACCGGCGTGAACGCCACGAAGGAAGAGGCCCAGGAGGCGCATAAATATATACGCGGACTTCTTACCAGGATGTATGATTAGGATTTAGCCGGCCGAGTCCGCATACAATATGGCGGAAGCGTTAAGCCGGAGAACATAAAAGAGCTTATTTCACAAGAGGATGTTGACGGCGCCCTGGTGGGCGGCGCAAGTCTCAAGGCGGACAGTTTCGTACAGATAATCAAAAATTGTATCGGAACAAAAATGGAGAGGTAGCATATGTTATATGGGTTGGTCATAGCTATACACGTTATAGTATCCCTGGTATTGATAGCCGTTATTCTTCTTCAGGCCGGCCGGGGCGGGGGCTTGAGCGAATCGTTCGGCGGAAGCTCGACACAGACATTATTCGGGACAAAGACATCCGTATTCTTAGTCCGCGCAACAGCGGTCTCCGCAGTCGTCTACATATTGACATGTCTTATCCTTGGTGTCATGACGAGCCATAGAGGCAGGTCACTGGTTTCGAAGCCGGGGTCGGCAATGCCGGTCGGAGGAGAGGGTGGATTTCCGCAGCCTGCGGCGCAGGATTTTCCGATGGATTATTAGGACACAGATGATCGCAGATTAAAAAAAGAGAGATGAACACAGATTTCGTGCCAAACGTGCGTTTTTACAGATGGGCACAGATACCGCTAGCATTGTTAGCGGTATTTTTTTGGGCCTCTCTTTTAGATGCAGAGTCCGATCAATCTCAACCCGCTTATGGCGATGCCATAGTCGTGGCCTCGATAGCCGATGCCCGCACACTCGTTCCCATTCTGGCCTCGGATTCTGCTTCCGGCGAGATATGCGGCCTGGTATTCAACGGGCTGGTCAAGTATGACAAGAATATCAATATAGTCGGCGACCTGGCAGAGAGTTGGGACATAGAAGCCGGCGGCCTGGTAATAGTATTCCATTTAAGAAAAGATGTAAAGTGGCACGATGGAATGCCTTTCACGGCGTACGATGTGGAATTCACGTATAAAAAACTTGTCGATCCGGCCGTAAGGACGCCGTATAGCGGGGATTTCGAGAGGATAAAAAAGCTCGAGGTGGCGGACGATCACACGGTCAGGGTAGTTTACAAGGAACCCTTCTCTCCGGGATTGTCCAGCTGGGGCATGTCCATCATGCCGCGCCACCTCCTCAAGGACGAAGACCTGAACAAGACCTCCTTCTCGCGCCATCCGGTAGGGACAGGCCCTTACAAATTCAGGTCATGGAAGAGCCAGGAGAAGATAGAACTAGTCTCCAACCATGAATATTTCGAGGGAAGGCCGTATATCGACAGGTATATTTATAGAATAATACCGGACGAGGCGACGATATTTCTGGAACTCCAGACGCGAGGCGCCGACATGTCGGGCCTGACGCCGCTCCAGTTTACCAGGCAGACGGACAATAAATTTTTCAGGAAGTATTATCAGAAATTCAGATACCCGGGCTTCGGCTACACGTACATGGGGTACAACCTTTCGGACGAAAGATTCCGCGATATCAGGGTGCGTCAGGCGATAAATTTTGCGGTGAATAAAGAAGAGATCATAGGGACGATCCTTTTCGGGCTGGCTAAGGTGACGACAGGGCCGTTCATAACCGATTCCTGGGCGTATAATAAGGAAGTGAAGCCCGCATCCTATGACCCGGCGAAGGCCAGGCTGCTTTTGAAAGAGGCCGGATGGGCCGATGAAGACGGTGACGGATGGCTCGAAAAAGACGGAAAGAAATTCGAATTTACGGTCCTAGTTAACCAGGGCAATTCCGAGCGCCTGAAGTGCGCGGAGATGATACAGGGGTATCTCAAGGCCATTGGTATAAGGATGAAGATCAGAGTGCTCGAATGGAGCACCCTGATCAACGAGTTCATAGACAAGAGGCATTTCGAGGCGGTGCTAATGGGCTGGAGTTTGAGCCGCGACCCCGATTGTTACGACATATGGCATTCATCGAAGACGCGCGAAGGGGAATTCAATTTTATAGGTTACAAGAATCCGGAGGTCGATCATCTACTCGAGGAAGGGAGGCGTACATTTGACCGCGCTGAAAGGGAGCGCATATATCACGAGGTACACAGGCTCATATATGAGGATCAACCGTGCCTCTTTCTCTATTCGGCGGAGGCGCTTCCCGTGGTGAGCAGTAGATTCCATGGAATAGAGGTTTCACCGAACGGCATCGGATATAATTTCATCAAATGGTACGTACCACGGGAAGAACAGAGGTATAGATAGTCTATGTTAAATTATTTGGCAAGAAGATTGATCGGACTTATTCCCGTATTCTTCGGAATTACGATAATATCCTTTTTCGTCATGCACCTGGCGCCGGGGAAGCCCACTGACCTACAGACGAGCCTCAATCCGAAGATAACCTATGAGGCGAGAGTGAGGATGGAGAAGCTCTATGGCCTCGACAAGCCTGTCCACGTGCAGTATGTCGATTGGCTGAAGAGGTTCGTGCGTCTCGACTTCGGCCGGTCTTTTCTCGATGACAGGCCCGTGATAGATAAGATCTCCGAGAGGATACCGATAACGCTTTTAATAAATATATCATCGCTTTTATTGATATTCGCCATAGGCATACCCCTGGGCATCCTGGCCGCGGTCAAGCGCCATACCCTGCGGGACAAACTCACGACGGTCTTTGTATTCATTGGATTCTCCACTCCTGAATTCTGGCTGGCGCTTCTTCTGATGAGCCTCTTCGGGATAACATTGGGGTGGCTGCCCATCTCCGGGATAAAATCGCTCGACTTCGAATACCTCTCTTTTGCGGGCAAGGTCCTCGATGTCGCAAGGCACATAGCCCTTCCTGTATGCATAGCCGCGTTCGGCAGCCTGGCTGGCATATCCAGGTACATGCGCTCTTCCATGATAGGCGTCATAGGACAAGATTACATACGTACCGCCAGGGCGAAGGGATTAAGAGAATCTCAGGTGGTTTATAAACACGCGCTTAAGAACGCGCTTCTTCCCGTGATAACGATAATAGGCCTTTCGATCCCCGGACTCATCGGAGGAAGTGTCATATTCGAATCGATATTCGCCATCCCCGGCATGGGAAGGCTCTTCTACGAATCCGTCATGGCGAGGGATTATGCTACCATCATGGGCGTATTGTCCATAGGGGCATTGCTTACCTTATTGGGAAATCTCCTGGCGGACGTGGCATACTCTTACGCGGACCCGAGGATACGCCTCGGCTCAAAGGAATAAAATATGATTGCACAGATTTTAAAATGATTACACCGATTTTTTAAATCTGTGTAATCTATTTTTATAATCTGTGTAATCCAAATTAAAAAAATGAAAGAATTTATTAAAAATAAGATGGTGTTCGCGGGCCTCCTATTTATTGCGGTAATACTTATTTTCGCGGTCCTCGCGCCCCTGATCGCTCCTTATGAACCGGCAGCCATAGATACAAAGAATGTCCTTTCACCGCCTTCTATCAAGCACATATTCGGGACGGACACGCTCGGCAGGGATATTTTCTCGCGCATAGTCTATGGTTCGAGGATATCGCTCTCGATAGGTTTCATCGCCGTGGGTATCGCGGTGCTCATAGGATTGTTCTTCGGCTCCGTAGCTGGTTATTACGGAGGCATACTCGATTCCGTCATCATGCGGTTCGTGGATATAATGCTCTGTTTTCCGACGCTATTCCTGATACTGGCGGTGATAGCGGTACTCGAGCCGTCGATATTCAACATAATGGCGGTGATAGGCGCGACGAGCTGGATGGGCGTGGCGCGCCTGGTGAGGGCCGAAGTCCTGACTTTGAGGGAGCGCGAATACGTGCTCGCCTCGAAAGTTATGGGTGCCAGGGCGCCATGGATAATATTGAGGCATCTCATCCCTAATGCGATCGGGCCTGTCCTCGTGAGCGCGACGCTCGGCATAGGAGGCGCCATACTCTTGGAGTCGAGCTTAAGCTTCCTGGGTATAGGTGTACAGCCCCCGACCCCGAGCTGGGGTAACATCCTCATGGACGGAAAATCAACCCTCGGCGTCGCTTGGTGGCTCACGATCTTTCCGGGTGTCTTTATATTATTGACGGTGCTTGCATACAATCTTCTGGGAGAGGGCTTGAGGGACCTTCTGGAACCGAGATTAAGACGATGAAGGATAATATATTAGAGGTAAGGGGCCTGAAGGTTCATTTCGATTCGCCGCACGGCCTTGTAAAGGCGGTGGACGGTATAAATTTTGATATCCGGCGCGGCGAGACGTTCGGACTGGTAGGCGAATCCGGTTCCGGCAAGACGTTGACCGCGTTATCTATCATGAAACTTGTTGCGGCTCCCGGCAGGATAGCCGGCGGAGAAGTTTTATTTAATGGCGCCGATATATTGAAGATGAGCGAGGAAGAGGTGCGCGGCCTTAGGGGTTCGAAGATAGGGCTGGTCTTTCAGGAACCCGCGGCGTCGCTCGACCCGGTCTTTACCATCTCAAGCCAGATGGCCGAGGCGCTGTCGGCCCACGGACGCTCATTAAATAAAAGAAGGGCCGAAGAGTTCGCCGTGGAATATCTTAAGAAAGTCCACATTCCGGACCCGGTGAGGATACTGCGTTCCTATCCTCATCAGTTGTCAGGAGGGACGAAACAGCGCGCCATGATAGCGATGGCCCTTATGAATTCGCCGGAACTTCTCATCCTTGACGAACCGACCACCGCGCTCGACGTGACCGTGCAGGCCGGCATACTGGACCTGCTCGATGAGATAATCGAAAAAGAGAAGTTGTCGATCCTCTTCATAAGCCATGACCTGGGAATAATCGCCCGTATGTGTGCCAGGATCGCCGTCATGCAGAAAGGCGCTATCGTTGAGACTGGCGACAGGAATGAGATATTTTATAATCCTAAGGAGAGGTATACGGCGATGCTCTTGGAGTCTGTAAAGGTACTTTTATGAGTTTTGTGAGTTGTCTTAACATAAAAAAGTATTTTCCCGTTGAAAGGGGTTATTTCAAGGGCACCGGAGTCGTCAAGGCCGTAGACGGAGTCTCTCTTGAGGTAGAGAGAGGCGAAACGTTAGGCCTGGTGGGCGAGTCGGGTTGCGGCAAGACGACATTGGGCAAGATAATCCTGGGGATCGTGAAACCCGACGAGGGGGAGATGAACGTTAGGTACGAAAGGCCGCAGGTCATATTCCAGGACCCGTTCAACAGCCTCGATCCGAAGATGAGGGTGTATGATATCCTCGCGGAGGGGATTGTGCTAAAAGGGCCAAGGGGTAAGGGTCCAGGGTCCAGGGAAAAAATCGAAGAAGCCATCTACATGGTGAGGCTGCCGAAGAGTTCTTTAGATAAATATCCGCACCAGTTCTCCGGCGGCGAACGCCAGAGGATAGCGATAGCAAGGGCAGTCCTTACAGAGCCGGATTTTATCGTATGCGATGAACCGGTCTCGAGCCTCGATATCACGATACAGGTCGAGATACTGAAGATCCTTAAAGAGATACAGAAAAAATTCTCCATGACTTACCTTTTTATCAGCCATGACTTGAGGGCCGTGAGATTCATGTCCGATCGTATCGCCGTCATGAAAGAGGGTAGGATCGTCGAATCAGGATATACCCCGGATATCTGGTCTAGTCCCAAGCATCCCTACACTAAACTCCTCCTCTCCTCGGTCCTCGACATCTACCCGAAGTAAGATTTTTCGGGTCCTGCCGCTCCCTCGCCTTTTGTCCTCCTTAGCAGCCCACGGGGTTCACAATAGACCAGCAATAGACAATTGGTGTCTGTATGTCCACCAGGATTAACGGGGAGTCCGACTATATAAAACGTATACGCGTTTTTTCGGTAATCCTGTAGCGGCGGACACCCCCATCCCGTGGGCTGCTTGTGCGGGCAAAATTCTCGGTCGCGTCACCCGAAAAATTTTACCCAGTTCCCCCAGTAAGATATTTGGTGTTCTCCGAGAGGCGGCTTTCAGCTAAAGGGGTCCCCCGAGGCCGACGTGCCGAGCAGGACGTAAAAATCGCGAGCGGGCATGGATCCCCGCCGTTTAGGTTTGCAAAGCAAACCTGGCGGGGGGAGCGAGCGATTTTTCCGAGCGCAATTTTCCACGCCGGGGAAAATTGTGCGTTCCGGCGAGGCACTCGGCCGAGAGGGGAACCTTGCCGGTAAAGCCGCCTTTTAGCGGAAGAACACAAATAATTTTACGCTTGATTCGCGTCGGGATTTGGCCTATAATAAGGCCCCTCATGGACGACAGAGGGCGAATACGCAAGATATTGAATCTTCTCTACAAGGCCTATGGGAAACCGAGGCCTCTTAAATTATCCGACCCCGTAGATGAACTCATACGGACGGTCCTTTCGCAGAATACCAACGACAGGAACTCATTAGGCGCCTTTGCGATATTGAAGAAGAGTTTCAGGTCATGGGAAGGCCTGGTAAAGACGGATACGGCAAGAGTGGCCCGCCTCATAAGGCACGCGGGGCTTGCCAATATAAAGGCCCGCAGGATCAAGGGCGTCTTGAAGGAGATAGAAAAACGCGAAACGAAGATTACGCTTGCTCCTTTAAAGAAGATGGAGGTAGCGGAAGCCGTACAGTACCTGCGAACATTGAAAGGCGTAGGCCCGAAGACGGCGGCATGCGTGCTCCTCTTCAGTTTCGGCAAGGCCGTTATGCCGGTTGATACCCACATATTCAGGGTCACGAAGCGACTGGGCCTTATAAGGAATAATATCGATATAGAGACGGCGCACGAGACCCTTACAGGGCTTGTTCCTAAAGACTTGATATATGGTTTCCATTTGGGTATAATAGAGCACGGCCGCAGGACCTGCAGGGCGCGCAATCCGACGTGCGGAGTTTGTATATTATATAGTTTGTGCAAATTTAGGCGTAAAGTTCAAAGCGCAAAGCGTAAAACTAAAACTTAAAGTTTAAAGTTTTGAGTTTTACACTTTTCCCGCCTTTTGCGGGATCCCGCTACAGCGGGAAACTTTACGCTTTGCGTTTTACATTTTGCGTTATCTATTAAGGAGAATAATCTTGATACGTAAGGCCAATGTCACGGATGTGAAGCAGATCCAGAAGCTCATAACTTATTATGCTAAAAAAGACAGGATGCTTCCCCGCTCGCTCAACGAGTTATATGAGAATATAAGGGACTTTTACGTCTACGCCGAAGGGAAGAAGGTCTATGGCTGCTGCGCCCTTCACGTGGACTGGGAAGACTTGAGCGAGATAAAGAGCCTGGCAGTGGCGGACTCCAAGATGGGCAAGGGGATAGGAGGCAGGCTTTTACAGTGTTGCCTTAAAGAGGCCAGGGCGCTTAAGCTGAAGAAGGTCTTTGCGCTTACGTACGTACCGGATTTTTTTGAAAATGCCGGCTTTCATATCATAGATAAGAGCGAACTGCCCCACAAGATATGGAGCGAATGCATAAAATGCGTCTATTTTCCGGATTGCAAGGAAATAGCTATGCTTAGAGAGCTCTGAGATTCGTACGGCGTACAGCGTATTGCGTACAGCGTAAAACATTAACGCCGTACGCAGAACGCTGTACGCGGTACAAAACCTTCGAATAAGGCGGACGAGATGGGACACACGATAACCGAAAAGATATTATTAAAACATACGAAGGCGAAAGAGATACACCCGGGCGAGTTCATAGATGTGAAGATCGACCTCTGCCTTGGTAATGACCTGACAGCGCCGTTCGCGATAGAGGAGTTCGAGAAGTCGGGCGCCAAGAAGGTTTTCGACAAGAAGAAGGTGGTACTGGTCCCCGACCACTTCGCTCCGGCCAAGGACATGAGGAGCGCCAACCAGTGTAAGGTCCTGACCCATTTCGCAAAAAAATACGGTATCAAGAACTATTTTGAGATAGGCAGGATGGGCATAGAACACGCGCTCCTTCCGGAGATGGGCCTGGTGATGCCGGGCGACCTGATCATAGGCGCGGATTCACATACATGTACATACGGCGCGCTCGGCGCCTTTTCCACCGGCGTAGGCTCGACGGATCTGGCGGCGGCCATGATCAGGGGTGAGGCCTGGTTCAAGGTGCCGGAGTCGATGAAGTTCATCTTTTTCGGGCGCCTCAATAAATGGGTCGGCGGCAAGGACCTGATACTGCATTTGATAGGAAATATCGGCGTCGACGGCGCCCGCTACATGGCGATGGAGTTTTGCGGGGAGACGATAGAGGGCCTGGATATGGACAACAGGCTCGCCATGTGCAACATGGCCATCGAGGCCGGCGGGAAGAACGGCATAATCGCGCCCGACAGGATAGCAAAAAAATATATCAACTCTATTAAGAAGAGGCCGAGGCCCGGCAAAGGAAAATATTATTCGAGTGATCCCGACGCCAAATATTTTAAGGTATTGGAATATGACGTCAGGAAGATAGAGCCCCTGGTGGCGTGCCCTGATCTTCCGAGCAACGTGAGGCCGGTCAAGGCTTTGAGGAATGTCGCCGTGGACCAGGTGGTGATAGGTTCCTGCACGAACGGCAGGATATCGGACCTGCGCTTGGCGGCAAAGATATTGCGCGGAAGAAGGATAAAGTCGAACGTCAGACTGATAGTCATCCCGGCGACGCAGAAGATATATCTGGAGGCGGTGGCCGAAGGCCTTGCCAAAGTATTTGTCGAAGCCGGCGGTGTATTTTCGACGCCGACCTGCGGCCCCTGCCTGGGCGGGCACATGGGCATACTCGCCGAGGGCGAGGTCGCGATAGCCACGACGAACAGAAACTTCACGGGAAGGATGGGCCACCCCAAGAGCCAGGTCTATCTTTCCAATCCCGCGGTCGCGGCGGCAAGCGCGGTAAAGGGCAGGATCGCCCATCCAGCGGAAATCGTTTGAGTTTACACCGCGTAGGTGTCATGCTTGACACCTACGCGGTGGTGGAGGTTTGGGTAGAATGATATATAAAGGAAGAGTACATAAATTCGGAGACGATGTCAATACGGACCTGATACTGCCGGCGCGCCATATGGTCACGACGGATAAGGCGGAGCTTGCCAGACATTGTATGGAGGACGCCGATAAGAATTTCGCCAAAAAGGTTAAGGCCGGCGATATCATCGTCGCGGGAAAGAACTTCGGATGCGGCTCCTCGCGCGAACACGCCCCCGTAGCCATAAAGGCATGCGGGATCTCCTGTGTTATTGCGGAGAGTTTTGCCAGGATATTCTTCAGGAACAGCATAAATATAGGATTGCCGATAGTCGAATCGAAGGAGGCTTCGAAAGAGATAAGGAATAATGATGTCGTGAAGGTGGATACCAAAACAGGCGTGATCAAGAATTTGAAGACGAAGAAAAAATACAGGATAGGGAAGTATCCGCCTTTCATGGAAAGAATAATCAACTCTGGCGGACTGATGAATTCCATAAAAAAACGTACAGCGTAATGCGTACAGCGTATTGCGTTTGCAGGAGGGATTACTGGTGGCGAAGAAAAAGTCATACAAGATCGCGGTCATACCCGGCGACGGGACGGGCCCGGAAGTCGTGAAGGAAGGGCTGAAGGTTTTAAAGGCCGCTTCTGAAAAATTCGGTTTTCGTTATGAGGAAAAGATGTTCGATTACGGCGGAGCGAGGTATCTCAAGATGGGCAAGACCATCACCGATGAGGAACTGGCTAACCTTAAGAAGTTCGACGCGATATTGCTGGGAGCCATAGGCCACCCTGACGTGAAGCCCGGAATACTGGAGCAGGGTATCCTGCTCAAGACTCGTTTCGGATTGGACCAGTATATAAATTTAAGGCCGGTTAAATTGTACAATTCAGATTTTTGCCCACTGAAGGACAAGAAGCCGGAAGATATAGATTTCGTCGTGGTCAGAGAAAATTCCGAGGGACTCTATAAGGGCATGGGCGAGTTCCGCGACAAGGGTACGAAGGATGAGGTCGCCATCCAGATCTCATACAATACGAAGAAGGGTATTGAGCGCTGCATACGTTATGCCTTCGAATTCTGCCGCAAGCGCAATAAGAGGAAAAAACTGACGCTCTGCGGAAAGACGAACGTGTTGACTT
>JAQUQN010000013.1 GCA_028716065.1 Candidatus Omnitrophota bacterium | reverse complement strand
CGGCGGCATGACCTACGGAGAGAAACTAGGAGGCTTTACCGGCGGGTGGATAATTGAAACGGCGAGGGTATTGGTAGCCAAAAAGATCGAAGAAGCGGAAGAGCATAATATCTCTTTGGATGTCGCGGAAGGACTCGCGCTCATAGAGGCGAGGAATGCGGCGCAGGAAAAGAATATGTCGCCGGCTGACACCGAAAGATTTATCAAAGCCGTAAAGGCGGAATTCGCGAAGCGTAAGTCAGTCAAGATAAGCTGGCCGCGGCCGGAAGATGTCGCACCTGAAAAGCGGATAGTCATGCTGATAAGCGGCGGAGAATCGGCGGGCGTTAACAATTATTTCGCGCTTCTCGCCAGAAAGGCCGCAGCGTTTGGTTATTCGGTAGAAGTGATTAAATATGGCCTGGATAGTTTGGTGAAGGGCCCGGAAGACTTCGCAAAGAATAAATTTTGGATAAACGAAGCGGCTTCCAATCTTATAGCGAACATGCCGGGCGCGGTTTTTGGCACGGCCAGAGTGAATATCGATGATGAGACGATGCCTCATATCATGGCCAATCTCAAAGGTTATTGCGGCACGGTAGTCATAATAGGTGGTAATGACCATACGGGTCAGGCTGCGAAACTGGCCAAAGGGTGTAAAGAGAAAGGCGTTCCCATCGCGGTGATAGCACTTCCAAAGACGATAGATTACGATACGGTCCCTTACCCGATAGGCGCGCGTACGGCTGGAGAGAATGCGCGTGAAATGGTCCTTCGCGCGATGCCGCAGCCGGGAAGCGGGAAATGCGTCGTCTTCCAGGCCATGGGCCGCAACATGGGTTATCTGGCCACAGCAGCAGGCGATATCAACGATCCCAGAGTTGTTATAGCCACGCCGGAATGGCATGCTTCGCTACAAACGATCGTCGATGCCGTAAAGGCAAGGATGAAGAAATACGGCGCTGCGGCGTTAGTCGTATCGGAAGGTTTTAGCGTATCAAAAGATGATGCGGTTTTAAGGAGCATATTAGAAAAGCACCCACGCCTGAAATATAAATATGACATGGTCATAGAGTCAAAGAAGACCGATATACACGGTAATCCCGTATTGAGCGAACTGGGTGTAGCCGACTTTGTCGCCGAAGCGCTTATCATGGATACCTCCCTGGGATTAGAGAGAGATAAGAACCTTTTCGTAGAAGATTCAGGATATAGTTACAGATGTACTTCGCCG
This sequence comes from Candidatus Omnitrophota bacterium, assembly GCA_028716065.1. Classification (GTDB taxonomy): domain Bacteria; phylum Omnitrophota; class Gorgyraeia; order 2-01-FULL-45-10; family 2-01-FULL-45-10; genus JAQUQN01. Next base: position 17,234 of record JAQUQN010000013.1, on the reverse strand, counting down.
AACGGCCTCGATAGAGCCGTTGCTGAAGACGCCACCACATTGGCCGCAAAGATGATCGAAGATAGAAAAGAAATTATCCGAAGAGGAGGCGTGTGTATAGCGGCGGACAGGCAGATCAGGAGCGAGGAAGACCTGGCTCCGGAAAAGATGCCTGTCAGGGCAAGGTCATTCGAAGAGTCGCTGGGCACGACGGATCTAAAGACAAGCGGCATATATACCGAAGACGAACTGGGCTCCATGCCCATAATCGGAAGGAATATAAAAACAGGCAAGGAAGAGCTTCCTAATCTGGCGGCAGAAGAAGCGGTTTCCACGGGCAAAATAGACGTTCCGTTCGGCCTCAAATTGATAAGTTCGCAGTCCGAATCGTCGAAAGACATGAAGAGGCCCAATATATGCGTCATAGCGAGGGACGATGCCGATGAATTGATACTTGCCTTACAGAGGGCCATCTCCGGAAAGGCGCAGGATACGCTTTCTCCTGATGTCGCATATGTGATCGGTAGGACCAATAGCGGTATAATCACTTACCGGTCCGACGAGTACGTTCCGCTGGGAGAGATAGTCGAAAAAGCGAGCCAGGTACTTGAAACCAATAAGATGCTCAATGTGGTCCTTCCCGCCAACTTTCCCGTACATAAAGACGATAAGATGCTGAAGTTATTATGCGATGAAGACCCATCCTTTAAAGCGATAGTGGACAAAGCGATAGCCAATAGTAAGGGTGATGGCAATCTCACGTTCGGCAGAAGGCTCGTAGATATCCTCTACATGGCGTTGACGATAGAAAAGAAGATGAAAGGTATCCGCAAGAACATCCTCGGCGAGTCGCTGAACATGCTGCCTGAGGAGCGTCCCGAGCAGGCCAAGGCTGTTTCCACAACGCCGGCAAAAGGTATAGAGCGCATATTGATAGTGGACGACGAACCGGGTATAGTTGACTTGGTTGTGAGGATAATTAAAAAGTGGAATGTGCATGTAAGTGTGGAAACTGCAATAACCGGGACTGCAGGCTTACAGAAATATAATGATGCTAAAGCATCCGGTATGCCGTTCGATTTGGTATTTGTAGACATGGTTATGCCGGATAAGAAAGGCGCGGCCATTGCCAGAGAAGTAAACAAGGAAGTGCCGGTAATAATGATTACTGCTGGCCAGATCACTGAAAAAGATATGCGCGAAGCAACGGCTGTATTAGAGGAGGGTTTTGTCACGGAAAAAATTAATAAACCATTTTACGTGCAGTCGTTAGTTGACACATTAGATAGAGCCGCTGAAAATATCAAAAAGACCGGCGGAAAGCAAGGCCCGGCGCCGTTCAGCGGTGGTGTTTCTATGTATACCATAGCAAAGTATGCCATACGGACATTCGATAGAACCCAGACGTTGTCGCCAGCAGATATCGGCATAGTGCAGGCGCAATTCCCTCTCGCTCATATTAAAGATGGAATCTCTCCTTTGGATGCACTTCGCGAAGAGATCGCACGCCAGAGAGACGAGGATACGGCGGCGGCCATAATGGCATATTTTGTCGAGAAACGCCTACCCGCGCAAATATCATCAAAGCGTCCTGAGTCTAGAGAAGAAATCCGTAAGGCACTAAGTGCTATTCTTAATAATTATAGCGAGATAAGAATATATACACAAAATCAGATAAATAGGATGGCTTCTCTCGTTTCGGGAGCTGACACGCCATGGGATGACAGGGACCGCAGTTTTGCGATCGACATGCTGCAGAGATACGAGCATGCTAAAGACATGACAACAGAGGAATATAAAAAATTTCATGCAGATGTAATTGCATGGATCGAAGAGGCTAAATCTCAAGGAGCTATTGATGGGAGATTGCAGGATTTATTGCTTCAGGCCGAGACCGGATTTCTTACTGTAACACAATTGGATTTTGCCTGCTGGTATTTGCGCGAGATAGAATATAAAAAAAGCATAGCACCTCTTATTGAAGAAGCAAGGAGTATAATCACAGACTACGAAGGCATGGGAAGATTTACAACTTTGCGGGAATATATGGCACTCAAAAAAGCCAATGACCCATATTCTTTGAAAATGGCCATAACTGCTGTCAAACAAAAGCATGAAGCATGGACATCCGGCAATTACTCTGTTGATTGCCTGCCACGGGAAGCAAGGATACTTGTTAATTCAGTGATAGATAGTCGCCGGCTTACCGATAGGCCGGTGACGCAAGAAGAATTTGATAAGTTCTGTAAAAAAGCAATTGGTTCGACAGCAGGAAAGGTATCGGACTACATTAAGGGGAGGTTTAGGAGACGTCTTGGCGAGGAAAGAGGCAATCCTCGTTTCGACATGATAGTTGACCGTGGTAAGATAGAAACAGCATTTCGCGATGTAGAACTATTAGCAGAATATCAGCAAAAGCATCCCGAAAAGAAAATAGGTCCGTCGCCGTGGGAAGGCGGCATACCCGTTAATCAGATAGCGAAGAATCTGATCGAGACATACAAGAGCCAGGGCGGTAAACTGGCCGGTCTCGATATACAACATACCTTAGAGAATCTTGAGGCTAACAAAGCAGCCTGTGCGGCTATCGGTAAAACTCCTCAGCAAGCGTTAGAAGAAGAACTCACAAAAAATATAAAAAAGGAAGATGTATCTGCTATCATAAAGTATCTCCGTATCGCGGCGCAGGAGGCCGTGATTACTGATGTCAAAAATTTGACGCGCCAGATGGCCGCTCATAAAGTGCTTCGCACGGAGGGCGCGATAGACTTAAGCAACATGGTTATCGTCATGAAAAAGGGCATGATGGAGACGACGCCGGACGTGCAGAAACATTATAAGGTCATGAAACAGGGTTTAAGGAAGCTCTTCAATAACGGCGAGGGTATTATAGAGGTAGCGACAAGCGAAGAACTTGTGAGTAAGGTTGAGATGCTGGCGAGCCGCGGACTTAAGGCCATAGTCCTGGATGACGGCACCCTTACGCAAGATATAACCAAAGATAAAATTCAGGCCAAAGCGGGCGAAGATTACTGTATGATCTCCATCGAGAGTTTAAAAGACTTAGGCCCCATGGATTTACCATTTGTCAATCTTAATGCCATGGCTATGATGGGCGTTGGTATACTCTACCACGATTCAATACTATTCGGCCGTGCATATCAGGCATTTAAGGGTGTAAGCGCCCCCAAGGACCTTTTGGATGCGGTGAGTAAGAAAGTATTCTGGATAATAAAGGTATTGCCTAGGATCGTAAAATTTGATCTTAAATATAATGATGAGCAGAATAGGCTCAAGAGCCTCTTTGACGTAGCGGCGTAATTAGTTAGGAGTTATGAGTTAGGAGTTTGGAGTTGTGAGTTTGGAGTTGGGAGTAAAGGGTGTTGTCAAAATGACAACGCCCTTTTTTCTTGACGGTATAAATTCGTTATGATAACCTAACCATTCATATGAAGCAATTCAGGGTCGGTATAATCGGTTGTGGGACGATATTTCCGATGCACGCCCAGTCGCTCAAGAATATTAGGAGCGTGAAGCTGGTAGCGGTCTGCGATGTAAAATCGGCCCGCGCCAGAAAAATGGCTGCCAGATATAAATGTAATTATTATACCGATTATAAGAAGATGCTCGATAAAGAGCGTCTCGACGCCGTCCACATATGCACCCCGCATTACCTCCACAAGCCTATGGTCCTGGAAGCCGCGAAACGTAAGGTAAATATCCTCGTCGAGAAACCGTTGGGGCTGAATCCCCGGGAGGCGCAACAGGAGATAGACGCGGCTAAAAAGAACAGGATCGTTTTAAGCGTGGTCTCCCAGAATAGATGCAATCCCGGTTCACAGCTCGTCAAGAAGAGGATAGAGGACGGTTCTTTGGGGAAGTTAAAGAGCGCTAAACTCGTTCTCTCATACCATAAACCTGATAGTTACTACAAGAAGAGCGACTGGAAAGGCCGCCTGAATAAGGAGGGCGGAGGGGTGGTCATCGACCAGGCCATACATTATCTCGATATATTGAGCTGGATGGCTGACAGCCCCGTCGATTACGCGCAGGCATCCGTCCATAAGAGGTATCACTCTTTTATAAATGTGGAAGATTGCGCCGAGGGCCTCATAAAATTCAGGAACGGCTTTTACGTCTGTTTTTACCTCATCAATTACTATTCCTATGACGACGATACCGAAATAGAGATAGACTGCGAAAAGGGCAGAGTCAAGATCGTCAAGGACTCCGCTTATATAGATTATTATAGCGGAAGGAAGGAAAAGGCCGAACCAAGGCCGCATGAATACATAGACTATGGCGACGGGGTGAGGGATTACTGGGGGTTCTGCCACTATAACCAGATAAAGGATTTCTACGACAGTTTGAGAAGAAGAAAAAAACCAGCCATAACGGCCGAGGAAGGGAAAAAGACCCAGGATCTCGTATGGGCGATATACGAATCGTCCCGGCGTAACAGGAAAATCTACCTATAATATAATATTGACTTTAGGAGGTAAATAGCTTAAAATATTATCGATTCAAGGCGCTGAGATTAGCGTCTTTTTTATGAAGACTTTTTCAATTCTTTATTAAGATAGAAAAGAAAGTCCCTCGAATGCTCCTATTCGTCACATTCTCGGGACGATTTTTCTATCGAAAAATCGGAGAAAAAAATGGCCGTGAGGGTGGGCATTATCGGTTGCGGCAAGATCTCGGAAAGGGCGAGCCTGCCGAACCTGGTGAATTATAAGAAGAAGGCCAGGATAAAGGTATTATGCGATATAGTTGAACCAAAGGCTTTAGCGTTAAAAGAGAAGTTTAGATTAACAGGCGTTGATATCGAAAGGGACTGGAAGAAGGCAGTCAAAAGAAAAGATATCGACGCCATTTTTATAAATACGCCCAACTACCTGCACGAGGAGATGACTGTAGCCGCGGCTAGAAATAAGAAACACGTCCTCGTAGAGAAACCGATAACGATAACCGTGAAAGCCGCCGACAACATGATAAGGTCCGCGAAGGCCGGAGGTGTCTATCTCATGGTCGAGCAGACGCAGAGGTTCGATGCCGTACACCAGGCCGCGAAGAAGGTGCTCGAATCCGGGACGCTCGGAAAGATACATAATATCAGGGGGAGGATCGGCCATGCCGGCCCGGAATACTGGTCGGAAGGCAAGGCCCACTGGTTCTACGATAAGAAAAAGTCGGGCGGCGGCGCCATGATAGACATAGGCGTCCACATCACCGACCTCATCAGGTGGTTTGCAGGCAAAAAGATCAAAGAGGTATTTGCCACGATAAGGACGATAGAAAAGCCGGTCAAGGTCGATGACAATGCGACTGTGCTCTTCAGATTCGAGGACGGTTCAAAGGGCGAGATAGAATGCTCCTGGACGACGAGGCCGTACGAGGTCACGACGACGGTCTACGGCTCGAAGGGCAAGATGATGACGTCCGTAGGGACAAAGAAGCCGGTCAAAGTAGTGATAGCGAAGACCAGAAGGGGAGACGACCCGAATTGCACGCTGGAAGAGATATATCCCGAGATAGGCCCGGGCGAGCCGTGGGAGAATGCGGTCCATTATTTTATCGACTGCGTCATCAAGAAGAGACGGCCATTCGTATCAGGCGAAGAGGGACGCGAGACGATGCGCGTGATCCAGGCGGCGTATGAGTCGAATCGGTTTGGGAAGTGGGTGAAAGTTTAGTAACCAGTAACCCGTAACTAGTAACTCGTAAAAGGTGTCCTTTGGACCTAGATATATAAAGGTCGCGAAGCGACACAACTTACGAGTTACGGGTTACTAGTTACGAGTTACGATATGAGAAGGATAAGCAATGAAACTCGGACTTTGTTCCTGGAGCTATAACAGGACTTTCGCAAGCGGCAAGATGGATCTCGAAAAGTGCCTCAAGGTATGCGCCGATGAGCTTAAGGTTGGCGGGATCGATATAATAGACGTACATTTCAAGGGCGGCGATAATGTCGCTAACCTGGTTAAAGATACGACGTACCTGATGAAGATAAAGAAACTCGCAACAGACCTGCAGATAACCATATCGGCCGTATCTCCGGGAAACAGTTTCGGCAAGGACGATCCTAAGGATGAAAAAGCGGAAGTCGATAAGATAAACAAGTGGACGGATATAGCTTATATTCTGGGAGCGCCCAATTTAAGGATATTCGCCGGGTGGGCGCCGAAGGAAAAGCATGAAGAACTTTGGCCGAAGGTGGTAAAGAGTATAAAAGAATGCGCTGAATACGCCGCCAAGAAAGGGATAACCCTAGCCATAGAATCACATAACGACGGCGGGTACCTGCCGACATCGGTCGAGACGCTTAAACTGCTCAAAGATGTCGATTCCCCCTGGGTAAAACTGAATCTCGATACCGGAAATTACCAGGATCCGGAACCGTACGCCGCGCTTAAGAAATCGATGCCCTACGTGACACACATGCACGCGAAGATCCATAAACTTAGTCCGGACTGTAAAGAGCTCGAGTTCGATTATGACAAGATATTCAAGGTACTCAAGGAATCCAATTATCGGGGATTTTTTAATGTGGAGTATGAAGGCATCGAAGAAGAGATAGAGTATGTCCCGAAGTCCTTCGAAATGATAAGACGATTCATGAAGAAATATGGGACATTTTAGGAGATTAGTAACCAGTAACTCGTAACCAGTAACTAGTAAGTTGTGTCCTTCGGACCTATATAGGTCGCGTTAGCGACACATTTTACTAGTTACGAGTTACTAGTTACGGGTTACGATAAATATGCGTAAAAAAGGTTTTTTCACATCGTTATACGAGCAGAGGTGGGCATTTCTTTTCATAGCGCCGGTCGTTCTTTTATTCCTGATATTCGTCGTTGGGCCGCTCATAGCCTCCTTCTACTGGTCGTTCACGGAATATAACGGCATACACGCGCCAAAATGGGTGGGAGTAGAGAATTACAAGAATATATTCTTCCACGACGCGCGGTTCTGGAAGTCGATACGTAATACCATATTCTATACCCTGGTCATACCGCCGGGCGTGGCGTTGTCGCTCCTTCTGGCGATAGCCGTGGACCAGCGGATAAGATTCAAGAACTTCTTCAGGATGATATATTTCATCCCTTCGGTCACTTCTGTCATAGCCCTTTCGGTCATATGGAAATGGCTCTTCGCGGGAGAGAAGTACGGGCTGATAAACTATTTCCTGATATTGATCGGATTGAAGCCGGTGGACTGGCTCATGAGCCCTTTCTGGACATTACCGGCGATAATGATAATGTCGATATGGGCCGGGATAGGGTATAACATGCTGCTCTTCCTTGCGGGCCTGCAGACGATACCCACCACTGTTTACGAAGCAGCCGAGATAGACGGGGCGAATATCTGGGACAAGTTCCGGTACATAACATTGCCGCTGCTGAAGCCCACCATGGTCTTTGTTGTAATAATGGGTTTCATACTATCGTTCCAGGTTTTCGAACGCATATATATAATGACGGAATCGGAGTTCGGCATAGGCGGCGTCCTCGATTGCGCGCTTACGGTCGTCGCGTACCTGTATGACATGGGGTTCAGGAAGTTCCAGATGGGATATGCCTCCGCATTGGGCTATGTAGTATTCGCGGTGGTATTCATAATAACGATAATCAATATAAAGTTCTTAAAGACGAAGGTTGAATACTAATCTTGGAATTTGTTCTATCAAATTCCAAGATGGCCATACTTAAACTTTACAGAGAAAGTTTAAGTATTAAAAGCCCTTTATTGACACGTAGTTCTGGAAGTGTTATACTTCCAAGCGCACAAAGAGAGGAAAACAGAGATGAAGACAAATAAATATCCTATATGTAAGCGGTATGAGGGGAATCCTATCCTGACAGGCAAGGATTTCCCGGCAGAAGCCGATATTAAATATGTTTTTAATTCCGGCATCGTGAAGCACAATGGCAAGTATATAATGATTTGCCGGGTGGAGAATTCCGCTTTGTTTGACCGTTTTTGGATCGCGGAAAGCGCGGACGGTTATCATTTTAAGCCGTGGCCAAAGCCGGTAGCCATGCCCTATGATGATCCGGACTTTAAGAAGTATGCCGAATCCATGATTTATGATCCGCGCGTGACAAAGATCGGGGACACGTATTACATGGTCCATGCCGCGCACAGCGGCCACACCTGCCGCTTGAGCCTGGTAAAGACAAAGGACTTTAAGAAGTTTCAATGGATGGGGTTTATTTCGGAAACGGATAACCGCAATGGGGTGCTGTTCCCGGAGAAGATCAACGGATTGTACGCGCGGCTCGACCGGCCCAATACCGGAGCCAATAGCGGGGACGTCTGGGTATCTTATTCCCCGGATATGATCTATTGGGGAAAGAGCGAATGTGTCTTCAGGAATTGGGAAGGGATCCGCTGGGCCTGGACGAAGGTCGGTCCGGGAGCCGTTCCCATCAAAACACCCGAGGGATGGTTGAATATTTTTCACGGAGTGCGTACTCAATGCAGGGCGCATTTTGTTTATCAACTGGGTGTTTGTCTTTTGGATCTGAAGGACCCGTCAAAAGTCAGGGCCATGGCCGAAGACGCGATCCTGATCCCGGAGGAGCTATATGAACTCGTGGGACAGACTCCCAGTGTGGTCTTTACCTGCGGTGCCGTGGCAGAGGATTCGGGCGAAATTAAGCTTTATTACGGCGGCGCTGATTCGGTTCAATGCGTGGCTACCACAAGCGTAGAGCGGCTCATAGAGGTATGTTATGCCGGGAAGAGGTATCACGGTTTTCGTTAATTCTGGAATTTGTTCTATCAAATTCCAGAATGGCCATCCTGAAACTTTACAGAGAAAGTTTCAGGGTTAATTCTGCTTCGCCCTTCGGCTCGTAAACCGAGGTAGGGCTTCGCAGAAATGAAAAAGGAGGAGAGACAATGCAGGAAGCTAATGCCGTTAATGAGAAGAAACCTCTGCGGGATCGTCTTCCGATTCCCACCAAGATGTTCTATAGCCTTGGCACGGCAGTCGATATGTGGGGTATCTGGTTGTACCCGGCTGTTGCTTTCGCGGTATTTAACATGTATCTGGGTATTGAGCCTTGGCTGGTGGGCTTGGCGCTTACATTGATACGGATATGGGATGCCATCGTCGATCCTCTGGTGGGGTGGCTGTCCGATAATTTGCGTTCCAGATTCGGCCGCCGCCGTCCTTTTATTCTGATCGCCGGTATTGCAAGCGGACTGTTTCTACCGATCTTATTTTTAGTGTCGCCGTCCTGGGTGAATATAAAATTCCTCGGCCTGTCCGTAGTCTTCTGGTACATGATATTCTCCACCATGGTTTATATTCCAATAATCAGCGCTTTCACTGTGCCTTACTACAGTTTGGGCGCGGAAATGTCGCCTGATTACGAAGAGCGCACCTCCATCATGGCCTATCGCAGCATGGCCCAAAAGGTTTCAGAACTGGGCAATTTTTATGCCTTGCGGTTTACCAATTTGGCCTGGTTCCTTATTCCGGGAACAGGACAAAAGAATACTCTTCGGGGAGTGCAAGTGTACACGGCAATATTGGGTATGGTAATGGCCATTTTTGCCATAATCATCTTCTTCAGAGTTAAAGAACGATACTATAACAAAGTGGTGGTGAAGGTTAAGGAGAGGATTTCTATTCTTAGCGGCTTTGGTGAAACCCTTAAGAATAAATCCTTCCGCCAGATGATGGTCATGGGCGGCGCTTTTACTTTAGGCACGAGCATGGTTGGCTCGCTTGGTTACTATGCCACGGTCTTTTATGTAGCCGGCGGCGATAAAATTGTAGGAGATAATTGGCAGTTTTGGATGGGCGTGGCCTTCATGATAGGCGGCCTCATAGGGGTTCCGCTGCATGCAACTCTGGCGCATCACATCGGCAAGCGCCATGCGGCAGTTGTAGCCTGCTGTGTAGGCATATGCGGTTACGGTGGTTCCTGGTTCTTGTATACGCCGTCGATCATCTGGCTGCAGACGATCTCCTCGGGTTTGATGGGGATGTGCGCGGCCAGCCTCTGGATGCTGCATAGTTCCATCGGCGCCGACATCATTGACGACGATGAGCTCAATACGCATGAAAGAAGGGAAGGTTCTTTCACCGCCTGCGCTTCCTATATACTGAAGTTAGGTAATTCATTGGGGTATTACGTTTCCGGCCTTATCTTGACATGGGTGGGCTTTACCTGGAAACTTAAGGTGCAGGCGCCTGCGACGATATTCGGGATTCGCTCAAGTCTGGCTTTCGTGCCGGTCGTGGGCCTGATAATTGCTATTATTTTCGTTTTGCGCGTGCCCTTGACGAAACAAAAAGTCGTGGAAATACGCAAGGCCCTCGAAGAGCGCAGAGGCACGGTGTAAAATAGCTGATTGAGATGGTTCTACTTCGCTCATCGATAATTTGACCACTGGTAGAGCTTCGTAGGAACACATTCCTGCGAAGCCATACCGTAGATAAACAAGTGAATGGCGTAGCAGAATGGAAATCCTAAAGAGCAAGCGATTCCAGAATGTCTCGATAAAGAGCGTGATATACGCGTTCCTCTTCCTCGGCGCGGTTTCCGTAGCGGTCCCGTATGTCTGGATGTTCGTTACAAGTATAAAGCCGATCGCGGAAATACAGTCTTATCCGCCGTCTTTCGTTGTCAAAGACCCGACATTGCTCTCTTACAAGGACCTCTTCCGCCTAATACCGATGTGGCGGTACATGTGGAACAGCATCTTCGTCGCTGGCACGGTTACGCTGGGGAACCTTTTCTTCTGCTCGCTGGCCGGTTACGCCTTCGCGAAACACAGGTTCTGGGGAAGGGACAAGATATTCTTTGTCCTTCTGGGGTCTTTAATGATACCGTGGCAGGTCAACTTGATATCCGGGTTCATACTCATGATAAAACTGGGGTGGCTCAATTCCTACAACGCATTGATCGTGCCGCAGCTGGCCGGCGTCTTCGGCGTTTTTTTGTGCAGGCAGTTCATAATGTCGATACCGGATGATTTGGTTGATGCGGCGAAGATCGACGGGTGCAGCGAGTTCACCATCTACCGCCTCGTAATACTGCCGCTGATAAAACCGGTCATCGCGACGCTGGCGATATTCACGTTCCTGCAGCAGTGGAACAGCTTCATATGGCCCCTCATAGTGATAAACTCAAGCAAGATGCGCACGCTGCCGCTCGCACTCTCCGTGCTCAACGGCCAGTTCGGCACGAGATTCGCGATGGTCATGGCAGGCGCAGTGGTGGCGACGACGCCGATGCTCATTGTCTTCCTCGCATTCCAGAGATATTTCATGGAGGGGATAGCGATGACGGGGCTTAAGGAGTATGGAAAGCTGTAGGAGATAGGAAAATAAAATGACAAATTTCAAAATAATCGTTTTATGTCTGACACTGGGCATGTTCGTCTTTAGCGGCTCGGCGTGCGCTGCGGTGACTGACAATGAAGAAGTAACGACTAATGGCGACATGGTATATCTCAAAGTCGAGAATGCCGCCGCTTCGAGTTTCGATGAGAGTCCGGACTGGGCGCCGAAACCGGACCCAATGGCGCCGGTTGACGCCGACTTAAATACGCGTTGGTCATCGGGTTATAAGGACGGCGAGTGGATATATTTCGATTTCGGAAAACCAAAGACGGTGTCGAAGATAGTGATAAAGTGGGAACAGGCCTATGCGTCGAGTTATGAGATACTCTCTTCCGATGACGCAAAGACGTGGAAGAGAGTAGTGCTTCTTGAAGGACAGACAGGCGGGACGAACGAAATGAAGTTTCAGCCTGTCACGGCCAGGTACGTCAAGATACTGGGCCTGAAGCGGGCGAATCCTGAATGGGGTATCTCTATTTGGGAGGTCGAAGCGTACGGGCCAAAAGATAAAAATCCGGAAGACCTGCCCTTAGAAGATACCTTCAAAAAGAGCGCCCAGAAATCGGAATTTGAAAAGAAGCTGGATGAGATAAGATTGATAGCCGAACAGATCGTTCCGTCGCCAGGCCCGATTGCCGTGACGGAATTTCAGAAGGGGGTCAACTATACCTCCTGGGATAAGAGCGAACTGGCCACGGACCTTTCTGACTACAGCCTCATATACCTGTCCAAGCTCGGGGTGAAGCACGTGGCTCTCATGAGCGTCTATTATCAGGATGACGCCGAATCGAAGAGGATGTATGCCGATGTGAAAAAGACCACCAGCGACGAATCGCTCGGCCACGCCATCAATATCATACACGCCCTAGGAATGAAGGTCATGCTCAAACCGCACGTGGACCTGGTTGACGAGGATGCCCGCAGTAATATCATACCGAGCGACGAATGGTTTAAAAATTACAAAGAGTTCATAATCCATTACGCCCAACTCGCCGCCAAATATAACGTCGAGCTATTGTGCATAGGGACGGAATTATCGAATACCACGACATCGAGATGGAAAGAAAAATGGCTCGATATCATAAGCGATATAAAGAAGGTATATAAGGGCAGCCTCACTTACGCGGCAAATTGGGATGAATACGAGACTGTATCTTTCTGGAACGATATGGATTCCATAGGCATCGACGCCTATTTTCCGTTGACGAATGAGGACAACCCTCCGCTGGAGGAGTTGGTCAAGGCGTGGACAAAACATGCCGACACGCTTGAGAAGTGGCTGAAGGAGAACGGCCTGAATAAGCCCGTCATATTTACAGAGATAGGATATGACACCATCATCGGCTCCAACAAGCAGCCATGGAGGATATTGCCGACATTGGCGACTTATGTCGAAAGCCAGGAAGAGCAGTCAAATTGCCTGGAAAGTTTAATGAAGGTCCTTACAAAGAGGAGCTGGTTTAAAGGGCTTTACTGGTGGAATTATTTTCCAAGGCCCGATATAGGACCGTTAGGATATACGTTGAGAGGAAAACGAGGAGAAAAGGTTCTCTCTGATTGGTATGAAAAAACAAAGTAGGAGCGCTTAAAATGAAGAACAAAAGCGGAGTATTGTTGGTAGTATTGATAATTGTCGTCGGATCCGTATGGATGCTGTTCAGTAAAGGATTGATGAGGCCTAAACCCAAATTCGAGTTCCAGAAGGGCATGTGTTATGTCACCTGGTCGAAGGACAGGTACGGCTCAGCCGCTTCGGATGAATCACTCGAGGCGATGGCCGCAACCGGCACCAAGTGGGTAGCCATAGTTACGACGTGGTTCCAGGAGTCATGTTCCACGACGAAGATATTTCCCACCGATTACACGCCTACGGATGATAGCATAATCCATGCGGTAGAAAAGGCGCATTCGCTCGGCATGAAGGTCATGCTCAAGCCCCACCTCGACCTTCAGGATACTTCCGGAGGAAGCTGGCGCGGAGAGATAGTCTGTACGTCGGAGTCGGGATGGAATGAATGGTTTGAGAGTTACAGGGGTTTTATCGTGCATTACGCTAAGATGGCCCAGGAGCACAAGGTGGAGCTTCTCTGTATCGGGACAGAACTGACATCGGTCGCTACCGTAAAAGAGGATATGTGGAAGTCAAAGGTAATAGCGCCGGTAAGAGAGGCCTATAAAGGCCCGCTGACATACGCGGCCAACTGGAATGAGGAGTTCGAGCATGTCAAATTCTGGGACGCGCTCGACTACGTCGGAATCGACCCTTATTTTCCTCTCTCGGATAAAGCTAGGCCTACGCTTGCCGAAATAAAAAAGGGGTGGGGGGAATGGCTGGCCCAGATAGAGGCGTTTCAGGCAACTGTGAATAAACCGGTCATATTCCCGGAGGCCGGATACTGCAGCGCAACGGGCGCGGCAAGGATGCCCTGGGAAGAGAGCATGGGAAAGCTCGATTTAGACCTACAGGCGGATTGCTACACGGCCTTACTCGAAACGTTCTGGAATAAGGAGTGGTTCTACGGAGTATACTGGTGGAAATGGGGGACGGATGTCAGGTTCGGCGGCCCCAATAACAGAGGTTACAGTCCTCAGAACAAACCCGCCGAGAAAATAGTGAAGGAATGGTACGCGAAATCCATCGGGCCGAAGACGAATTTCGAGACGACTGGAAAATGAAAAAACAACTAGTGAAGCGGAAGGGGTATAGATCATCATGAGTTTTTCGAAAATGTTGTTTACACTGGTTTTGGTAACGGCAGTTTTTACCGCCAGTCCCGCGATGCCTTTTTCGAAAGAGATAGTGCTTTTCAGTTTCGAGAGGGACCCGGAAGGCTGGGAGATACCGGACTGGGCGTTTACGAAACAGGACCACGTGGCCGAAACGATAGGTGTTTCGGAGTTCCAGGCCTGCGACGGAAAATACGCCCTCGAGGTCGGGGTCAATTTTCCCGGCACGCCGGGATGGAGAGGGGCGTATGTCGAGCGGGTGGCGGACGTCACCGACTGGAGCATATTCAATTATATCTCGGTGAACATATTTTTACCGAAAGACGCGCCGAGGGGCCTGCGCGCGAAGATAATCCTCACCACGGGAGAGGACTGGAAGTGGACGGAGATGAACAGGTCCGTTCCGCTTGCCCCCGGAGAATGGACGGTCGTGAAGGCGGACCTGACCCAGAATAGCCTCAACTGGCGCAAATTTATAACGGATAATTTCAGGGCGGATGTGAAGAAGATAGGCATCAGGATAGAGTCAAACGGCAAGATCGCCTATAAGGGCCCGATATACATGGATTGCGTGAAATTGTCAGAATGATAAATGAAATACGGACACCTCGATAATAAGAACAAGGAATTCGTGATCACGAGACCTGATACGCCGACGCCGTGGATAAATTACCTGGGATGCGATGAGTACTGCGCGCTCATGTCGAATACGGCCGGAGGATACAGCTTTCACCGGGACCCGAAAGACAGAAGGATAACACGCTTCCGTTACAATAACGTTCCCGTCGACAGGCCGGGCAGGTACATCTACCTGCGCGATGAAGTTTCAGGAGACTATTGGTCGGCGACATGGCAGCCGGTGATAAAAGACCAAAGACCAAAGACCAAAGACCAGAAATACGAATATGAGTGCAGGCACGGGATGGGGTATACCATCATAAAATCGAAATATAGCGGCATATCGACCGAGGCCGCGTATTTTGTGCCGATAGGAGAGAACATCGAGTTCTGGGCGCTGAAAGTAAAGAACGATTCCAGGAAGGCGCGCAGGATAAAACTCTTTACCTATATTGAATTTTGCCTCTGGCACGCTGATATGGACATGACGGATTTCCAGTATACCCTCAACATAGCGAGCGCCGTCAATGATGGTAATCTGATATTCCACCAGACAGGGTACGCGCCGAAGTCGGGCAAGTACGGCCTGGCATATTTCGGGTGTAACAAGAAGATATCGGGATACGATTGCGACAGGGAGGCATTCATCGGGCCTTATCGTTCGGAATCCGACCCTATAGCGGTGGAGCGGGGGAAGAACTTCAACTCTATGGCCTCCGGAGGGAACCCCATAGCGAGCGTTTCGCTCACATTATCGTTAAAGCCGGGCCAGACCAAGGATGCCGTCTTCATGCTTGGCGTGGCCGAGACGAAGGAAGAAGCCAAGAAGATATATAAGAGATATGCAGACGAGAAGGATGTCTATCAGAAGTTATATGAACTGAAGGACTACTGGAACGCCTACCTCAGCCGTTACCAGGCCGAGACCCCTGATAAAGACGTCAATTCGATGGTCAATATCTGGAACCAGTACCAATGCCGCACGACCTTCAACTGGTCAAGGTCCGCTTCGTATTATGAGGCCGGCATAGGCAGAGGCATGGGATTCAGGGATTCGAACCAGGATACGCTCGGGGTCATACATGCAATTCAGGACAGGGTCAAGACCAGGATCATGGAGCTCGCCTCTAACCAGTTCAAGAACGGTTCTTCGCACCACAAATTCTTTCCTCTGACCAAGACCGGTGAAAAGGGAGGATATTCGGACGATCCTCTCTGGCTCATACTATCATCGAGCACCTACATGAAGGAGACGGGCGATATCGCCTTCATGCATGAATTGGTCAAATATGTGGATGGAGAAGCGGAGCCGATGTATATCCACCTCAAAAGAGCGATAGATTTTGTCTTGAGCGAAAAAGGTCCGAACGGATTCGTCCTGATGAGGTTCGCGGACTGGAACGACTGCCTGAACCTGGGGACCGATAATGACGTTGCCGAGACTACCTGGGTACCGGAACTGCTTTATCTTGGGATACAGGAATTCCTGAAGGTAGCGAAGATACTCAGGAAAGAGTCGGACCATGAGAAATATAGCGCGATAGCCGAAAGGGTGAAGGAGAATTTCAATAAGAAGGCGTGGGACGGCAAGTGGTTCATAAGAGGTATAGATAAACACGGAAAAGAGGTCGGCTCGTCCAGATCCAGAGAAGGGGGCAATATCTATCTCCTTCCGCAGGCATGGGCCGTCATGAGCGGCATCGCCGATCCCGAAAGGTCGAAGCAGTGCATGGACATGCTGAATGAACAGCTCGATACCAAATACGGGATCATGCTCATGTCGCCTCCCTATAAAGAGTTCGACGAGAAACTGGGAGCCATCACGACCTTCGCGCCGGGCTTAAAAGAGAACGGCGGCATATTCTGCCATTCGAACCCCTGGGCGATGATAGCGGAGACGATGCTCGGCCGCGGAGATAAGGCCTTTAAGTACTACAAGACGATTATGCCGCCTACCAAGAACAGGATGGCCGACATACATCTGACGGAATGTTATATATATTCGCAATTCATAACCGGCAGGGATAATCCGAATTTCGGAAGGGCGAGGAATTCGTGGCTCACCGGTACCGCCGCGTGGAATTTCGTGGCAATAGCCAATCATATACTGGGTGTGAGGCCTGATTACGAGGGCCTCGTCATAGACCCGTGCATACCGAAGAAGTGGAAGGGTTTTAAGGTACGCAGGATATTCAGGGACGCGACTTACGATATAGATGTCAGGAACCCCAAGGGAGTCAATAAGGGAATAAAATCCGTTATTGTAGACGGAAAAAAGATTAGCGGAAATATAATACCGGCTTTCAAGGATAAGAAGGCGCATATGGTTAGAGTGGTGATGGGGTGAGTTAGTTTGGAGTTATGAGTTTGGAGTTGTGAGTTAGGAGTTTTGAGTTAAATATAGAAAGGAGCATGGCAACAAATGAGTGAATTACCGTTTATATCGATAATAAATCCGATCAAAAACGCGGAAAGGACGATGGATACCAATCTCGAGTATCTGATAGGTATCGATTATCCCAAGGATAGGATGGAGATAGTCCTG
>JAQUQN010000012.1 GCA_028716065.1 Candidatus Omnitrophota bacterium | reverse complement strand
AAAACTATACGCTACTTTCATGCGCCGGCGTCCCATGGGCAGGGAATTTTTTGACGCATTGTTTCTTGTTTGAAGGACAAAGCCAAACTACGAATATCTTAAGTCAAAAATAAAAATCGATAACCTTTCGGATTTGAAGTTAACACTTATTAAACATTGCAAGGGATTGAATTTCAAAATGCTCGCGAAAGATGTTGAACAGTTTTTATTCATTCCCGATGAGGCAAGGAAAATAGAGTTATTTTGTGAGTATATCGAAAATTTAAAGAACACTTAACCTGACAACGCCGGAAATGGTAGCACCCTTTTTATTATTCTAACGCAATTGACTATTAGCATTTTATATGTTATATTAGATGTGAAAATGGGAGAGTGTGAAAGGAGATGGGATATATGAAAATCCTTAAAGGGTTAATGATTTTATTCATGGGACTGGTATTTTCGCTGAATGCACAGACATGTCTGTTTGCGCAGGATACAGGGTCGGCCTATCTTCCGAAAGAAGAGGGTGAGGAAAGAATAGAGGCGCAGAAACCAGAGACCGAGAAACAACTGGAGAAGGAATCTCACGTGCCGGAGAAAAAGCGCAGTGATAGGATGACGCCTGACCCCGTAGGTGAGCGTGTCTTCGAAGGGCAAGAAGATTAATGTTAACGTTTATCAAAAAGACCTACAAGATACTATTGGTATTCATTCTTGTAGGCCTTTTTTTTGTAATATACAATACCTACCTCGTTGACCGCTCGGTCGTGAATCTCAAAGTCGCCCTCGACAGGGCCGCGGAAGCCAGGACGATAGAGGACTTTGAAAAGATAAGGCCTCTTCTCAAAGTGGTGATCCTGAAGGAGATCTCCAAGCGCATGCTTTCCGGTGAAACTTTGATGTCCATGGAGATGGCGGAAAACCTTACTACGGACGCCAAGTCCAAAAAACAGGTTGACGACGTAAAGTTTTATCTTGAATCCGTAGTAAATGAAAAGACCAAGGAAAGAGGGCCGTTCCTGTCTTTTCTGGATGCCTTCTTTGCCCGTATCTTCAGGCCCTTAATAGAGATATCGAAAAGTGAGCTAAAGGGCAAGGAAAGAGATATCTCTGGAAAACTAGGCTCTATTAAGGACCCCAAGACCCTCCAGGCGGCCTATTATGAACTGGGTAATATATATGTTGAGTTGTCCGACATCGCGAAGGCCGAAGCCGCCTTTAACAAGGCCATCGAAATAGACGTCCAAAGCCCCATTGCCGTCAGATCGAAATTTAATCTTGCCTGGGCGTATAAATCCGCCCAAAAATACGACGAGGCTATTAGCACTTTCAAGGACTTAATAGAAAAATATCCTGAATCGGAATTGGCCACCGTAAGCGAATACCAGGTCGCCGATACCTTCTATAAAAAAGGCGAGTATAAAAAGGCCAGAGACGCCTATGTCTCGCTGGTGGAGCGCCATCCCAAATCGGCCATAGCCGACCTTGCTCTGGCGCAGGCAGGATACATATCTTATTATAATCTTAATGACATGGAAAGCGCCTTGAAGTATTTTTCCATGCTGGAAGTGAATTTTCAAGTTGCTCCCATTACCCGTCATGCCAAAATGAAGATCAGAAGGGCGATGTCGGAAAATCTGCGTATCGAAGGATATAAACTTCTTACCGAAAAGAGATTCGAAGACGCCATAGCCACTTTCGAAAAGGCGATAGAGATCGCCCCCATGGATTCCAGTTCTTTAAGCGGAATGGGGTTGGGTTATTATGAACTGAAGAAGGACATGGATGCGCTGGATAAGGCGGTAAGAGCCACGAAAGCGTCATTCGAACTGAAATATGATGAGATAGGACTGACCAATTCCCTATATATATATCTTCATACAGGAAAAGACCAGGAGGCGATAGAGATAGGGGAAAGGGTTGTTAAAGCCAGGAAACAGATAAGCCTGCCGGAATTCTATTATAATCTCGGGCACGCCTATCTTGTAAGAAAGAGATGGGGTAAGGCGATAAGGCAATTCAATAAAGTCATAAAGATAAACCCCGATTTCGCCTATGCCTATAATTCATTGGGGTATATATTCTGGGCCAAGGGCAACTACCCCGCCGCCATACGTAAATTTAAAGAAGCGGCGGCTAAAAATCCCGATTACATGGAGCCACATTTCAATATGGGATTGGCGTATTATTATCTGAATCAGCTCGAGGATGCTTATGGGGAATTTAAAAAGGCCCTGGAATTGGACCCGGCAAACAGGCGCGCGAAATTTTATATGGATATGATAACAAAGACGTTGGGATATCAGCCTTAAAATTTTTAGGAACTTCTCTTGTCGATCACGAAGACGCTTTTTTCAAGGGCCTTAGCCTTCTTCTTTATGCCTGCCGCTATATCCATGACTTCCGGGTAACTCGTTATTTTCCTCTGCTCATTCGTAACGCCGGCCATAGAAATGGTCATTATGGCGAATTTTTTTATCGTGTTATCCCTGGCATGAGCTACGATATAGCCTTCGGCCAGGTCCTCTTTATTGTATAACCCACGAACACCTTTATCGAATGCAGTCGTGATGAAATCAGCGACGTCTTTAGCCTTATCCGGCGTGGTAAGAAGTATGAAGTCGTCCCCTCCCTCATGTCCTATAAAGTCGTCGGCATTGCCTTTGGATTTGATCGCCTCTTTGAAAACATCCGAACAGAGTTTTATCGCTTCGTCGCCCTTTGAGATGCCGTACTTATCGTTGAATGCCTTGAAATTATCGAGGTCGGTATATATTACGGTGAATTTTTTATCTTCTTTTATTCTATTTTCCACCTCTTCGCGTATGACGATGTTACCGGGCAGTTTGGTCAGCGGATTGGCGTTTTCCGCCTTCTCTTTCATCTTGACCAGTTCTTCCGTCATGTGATTGAAGGTCGAGCCCAGTTCCTCCAGCTCGTCATTCGTCCGTATCCTGGTTCTTATGGAGAGATCCCCGCCCGCGATTATCTTTGTGACGTCGTTCAATACCTTGATAGGCCCAATGACGCTTTTTGAAAGTAAATACCCCAGTAGTATGTTGGCCAATATTACTATCAGGATAGTGATCGCGATGGGTTTATAAACGTCGAAGAGGGCGTCTTTTATATCGCCAAGGGCGTAAGTCAGTTTTACGATATAATTTATCGGGCCGTCCGGTTTCAATTTAAGCGCCAGATATATGATTATCGATTGCTCCGCCTTGTCTATGTCGAATACGAACCATCTGCCTTCTTTCGATATCTTTTCAAGTTCTACGAGCCTCGCCATGTCTTTATAAGATGCCACATCGGTAACGGAGTGGCCCTCCGTTCCCGCCACTATCTTCCCGTCAGGGCTGAAGATGAACGCTTCTTTGACTATATCCGTCTCCGATAGTTCCTTGAGTCCGGAGTCGAGGTATTTGGACATCTCCTCGGCAGAGGCCTGCCTTATCGTCGCCTCGAGGTTATTTTTTACTATGATACTGGATAGGCGCGCCTGATAGACATTGCGCTGATTTAAGGCCTCTACGCGGTTGTTTACCTGTATGACGGCAAAGGCGCTGATGAAGATGACGGAAGAGATTATCATCAGTGTGGTGACGCGGTTTTGTAAGGTGAGCCTCATTGCAGCCATATATGCTAATAAGTCTATTATATATTTATATCTCTGTCAATCGCTATTTAATAGATTGACTATTTTTTTGGGAAGGTTATAATAATAACGATACAGGCGCGCTAAACCAATATAACACTATGATAACCAATGACATAAAGATAAAAGCGGGAGAGATGTTCATACATTTTTCCACCGTGCTGGGCAAGGGTGTCCTTGACGCGGACGGGAAATTTGTAGGTAATATCTGGGATATTTCGGTAAAACAGGACAGCATATACCCGAAGACCGAAGAGTTGATAATAAAGAAAGGCCTCTTTAAAAAATCCTACGCGAGCGTTCCCTGGTCCAGCATTTCGGAGATAGAGGACGACATCATACTCAAGACCGCTCTTAAAGATATAAAATTTGAATCGGCTCCGAAGAATTACGAATTTCTTTTAAGACGCGATATACTGGATCAACAGGTCGTCGATACCTATAACCGTAACCTGAAACGGGTTAACGACATCCATCTCCTGAAGGTGGAAAATGATTATATAGTGGCTCATGTGGATATAGGATTGAGAAGCCTAATCAGAAGGCTGGGATGGGGAAGAATGGTGGATCTCATCGTCAAGGCCTTCAATAAGAATTCGGGATATCTCAAAAAAGAGGAGCTGGTCTCGTGGAAATATATCCAGCCCGTCTCCGTAAACCCTTCCAGCATGTCCATGAAACTGTCCGTATCGAACAAGCAGATCGCCTCTATCCCGGCGGCCGACCTGGGGGAGATAATACTCGACCTGAATCCGGCGCAGAGGATAGCGCTCTTCAGGTCCCTCGACATAAAGACGAGGGCGAGGATTTTCGAGAACCTCGAAGAGGAAGACCAGAAGGTGATCCTCAAGGAACTCGACAAAAAGGAATTTGCCCAGATCGTATCGAGCATGTCCTCGGACGACGCGACAGATCTTCTGGAGGCGCTTCCTCAGAATACCGTTAAGAATTTGCTGACCCTCATAGAATCGAACAGGGCGAAGAAGCTTTCCACCCTTTTAGGTTATTCGAGTGATTCTGCCGGCGGTCTCATGACAACGGAGTTCGTGTCGATGTCCGAGACGATGACGGTTGAGTCCGCGATACAGTTCATCAGGACCCAGACCCGGGAATTCGAGACCGTGCCCTATATCTACATAATCGACGAAAAAAACCATCTTAAAGGCACCACCACCGTAAGGCGCCTTCTCTTCGCCGACCCCAAGGATACGGCGCTCCAGACCGTTTTCGCGCATACGCTTTATGTTTACCTGAACGATAGCGTGAAGGAAGTGGCCTATCTCATGGACAAGTATAAGATGTCGGCCATTCCCGTGGTGGACGAGAAGAAGACCCTGCAGGGGATCATCACGATAGACGATATCCTGGAACAGGTCATATCGATAGCGTGGCGCAAGAGGCCGCGCAAGCCAAAGGGAATATAGGCGTAGATTCATGAAGAGCCAGAACGATGGTAAAAAACCGACTTTTTTCAGGAATATATTAATATTTCTGAGCGTGATGGGCCCCGGCATAATCACCGCCAGCATAGGAAATGACGCCGGCGGCATCACTACCTATTCCGTAGCGGGAGCCCGTTTCGGCTATTCCACGTTATGGATATTCATACCCATGGTCCTGCCCCTGATCGTGCTTCAGGAGATGTGCGCGAGGATGGGCATCGTGACGGGGAAGGGCCTATCCGATCTCATAAGGGAAAAATACGGCGTCAAGATCACCTTTTACGCGATGGCCATTTTTTTATTTTCCGCTCTCTTTAATATAATGTCCGAATTTTCCGGCATAGCCGCCAGCGGTGAGATATTCGGCATTCCGCGGTTCGCGTCACTTCCTGTAGCGGCGGTCGTCATCTGGTGGGTCATCGCCAAGGGGAACTATAAGTCGGTCGAGAAGGTCTTTCTGATAGGGTCGTTTTTTTATCTGGCGTATATAATAACCGGTTTTTTGGTAGAGCCCGACTGGAAATTGGTTTCTAAAGAGTTGGTATCTCCAAGTTTCAAATTCGATAGAGGGTATCTGCTCATACTTATGGGATTGATAGGGACCACCATAGCGCCGTGGATGCAGTTCTATCAGCAGTCTACGACTGTTGAAAAGGGCATACATATCAATGATTACAAATACGCCAGGCTTGACGTGACCATCGGCGGCATAGTCATGAGCGTCGTGGCGTTTTTCATAGTGCTGGTCTGCGCCGATACGCTCTTTTCTAAAGGTATAAGGATAGAGACCGCCAAGGAGGCCGCTCTGGCCCTGAAGCCGCTTGCCGGAAATTATTGCGCGGCCCTTTTCGCGTTCGGGCTTTTCAACGCATCGTTATTCTCGGCGATGATCCTGCCCCTGGCCGCGAGTTATTCGGTATGCGAGGGGTTGGGATGGGAGGCAGGGGTGGATAAACGCATGAAGGACGCGCCGCAGTTCTACATTCTTTTCACGGTCCTGATACTGATAGGCGCAGGCGTTATAATGTTCCCAGGGATAAATCTCATAAAGGTCATGCTCATATCCCAGGTAGCCAATTCCGTATTCCTGCCGTTCGTTCTTGTTTTCATGCTGCTTCTGATTAATGACAAGCGCCTCATGGGCCAGTATAAAAACTCTCTTTTTTATAATGTTATATCCTGGGTTACTGTAATAATAATGATAGGCCTGACGACGACATTGACCGTGATGATGTTGTTGCCGAGGCGATAATTATAAGGGGGCCATTATGAAATCAAGGATTAAGGATATCATGACGACGGATATCAAATTCATATCCGCGGATATGAACGCCAAAGAAGGATTGAGGATGTTGATAAAGACGGGCATGAGCGGGCTTCCCATAGTCGATTCCAATAAGGTGCTTGTCGGCGTGTTTACGGAAAGAGAAGTGTTGAATGCCATTTTGCCCGCCTATGTCAAGAACGTCGGGACTTTTGTTTATGTGGAAGACTCAAAAGCGGAACTGAAAAAGATGGCCGCGCTCGAGAATATCTCCGTGAAAGATATAATGCGTAAAGAGGTTCCCACGATCCTGGAAGATGCCACGCTTACCGAGGCCTCCAGGATAATGTTGACCAAAAGCGAGAGAAGGGTCATAGTAGTTGATAAAGATAAGCACCCCATAGGCGTGATCACGCGTTGTGACGTGGTGAGGGCCTTATCGCAGGAAGCCGGAATAACGGAATAAGATGATCAAAAAATTCATAGCGCTTATCGTAATCTCCGTAAGCCTGGGATTTTTAAGTACGCATATCGGACTTAATTCCCACCAGTCTCTCTCTATTTCCATATTCTCCGTCTCGATATTGGGGACTCTCTTTTTCTGGGATTTCCGTCTCAGTTTTGCCTTTCTGGGAACGGCCATCCTCCTGATAACCCGCACGATAGATTTAGAGGGCGTCGTAAAGGCCGCGTCTCTGGAAGTGATACTTTTTTTAGTGGGGATGATGGTCCTGATAGGCCTTCTGAAAGACTCTGGGTTCTTTGCATGGCTCGTCAGCCTGATCCTGAGGATCAAAAACCTGACAGCGAACAAGTTTCTCATCGCGATCTCGCTCATATCCGCGTTATTGGCCTGCGCGGTCGACGAGGTGACTTCTATAATCTTCATCGTGGCGGCGATCTTCGAGATATGCGATTATTTCGAGGTGGATGCCACGCCTTTTGTCATAATTTCCATTCTCATGACCAATATCGGCTCCGCGGGGACGGTGCTGGGCAATCCCATAGGGATACTCATAGCCTCTAAATCGGGTTTGACTTTCGAAGATTTTATATTCAAGGCCTTTCCGATAATGCTGGTCTGCCTTGCGGTTACCATCTTCGTAGTAAAAAAATGGTATCGCAAACCGCTGAAGGCCCTGGATGAGAAGATAAAAGAACTGGGAGCCAATGAAATATTGATTAAATTGATATCCGTTCCTCCCGAGAAGGAATTGAAGATCTCCCTGGGTATCTTCGGGATAACGTTATTATTCATATCCCTGCATCACCGGCTGGAGTTATTGTGGGGACTGGAACCCAACACCGTTTTATTGACGATGCCTCTCATATCGAGCGGTTGCGTGATGATATGGAAGAGGAACAAGGCCCGTGAATTCATAGAGAAAGACGTGGAATGGTGGACGCTCCTTTTCTTTTTGCTTCTCTTCGCGCAGGCGGGTACGCTCAAGTATACCGGGGCTACGGATATCCTGGCGGGCAAATTATTTGCCTTTACCTCAAACAATATATCTCTTTTGATCGGGATGATACTTTGGATCTCGGCGATCGGATCGAGCATGCTGGACAACGTCATACTGGTAGCGGCGTTCATTCCGGTCATTCAGAGCCTGAAGAGCTTAAGCATAAACCTCCAGCCTTTATGGTGGGCGCTTTTATTCGGAGGGTGTTTCGGGGGGAATATCACTTTGATCGGATCGACCGCCAATATAGTAGCCCTGGGCATTCTGGAGAAAGATAAGAATATAAGAATGACTTTTTTCCGTTGGGTGGGTATAGGGTTGACAGTGGGTGTCATAACCACCGCTGTCGTTTGGATCGCGCTTTTAGTTCTGCCAATATACAGGTGAGGATATGTCAAGAATAAAACGTTATTTCGTTACAGGGTTATTGATTACATTGCCGGTTCTGATCACGGTATATCTCGTATTTATCATCTTCGTCTTTATCGACGGGATATGGGGCAAGCCGATAAATTTCTATCTTAAAAAGTATCTGGGTTTCGGCGTTCCGGGCCTCGGCTTCATCCTTCTGATACTTACCGCCTTTATCGTGGGGTTCATTGCGACAAATTTTTTCGGAAGGAGGATTTTTTACGCCATTGAAAAGTGGTTTTTGAAGCTTCCGCTCGTCCGCCAGATATATCCGCCAGCCAAGCAGGTGGTAGATTCTTTCATATCCAGTAACAAGCCGGCCTTCAAGAAGGTGGTCCTGGTGGAATATCCGTCCAAAGGCATCTGGTCGGTGGGGTTTCTTACCAACGACGGTTTGAAAGAAGCCGAGGAGAAGACGGGTGAGAAGCTCGTACACGTTTTCATAGCCACGACGCCGACCCCATTCAGCGGATTTCTGATCCTCGTGCCCAGAAACCAGGTCAAGGTCTTAAATATGTCCATAGAAGAAGGGTTTAAACTTATAGTGTCGGGAGGTATATTCACGCCGTGACGGAATATCTGATCAAGATCTCATTATTGATATTATTGCTGGCCCTGGCGGCCATTACGGCCGCCTCAGAAACCTCAATAATATCCGTAAGCCGCATACGGTTGCGCAAACTTGCCAGAGATGGTTCCAGGGCCGCCAGATTGATAATCAAAATCCTGGAGGCCCCCGAACGGTTTTTCGGCACGATACTCGTCGCGAATAACGTAGTCAATGTTATGGCGGCGTCCATAATGACGGCGATAATGATATACGTTTTGGATGATGAGAATAAAGGGGTTTTATTCGCGACGGTAATAGTCACGTTTCTTATCATAGTCTTTGAGGTCGCCGCAAAGACCTTCGCCGCGAGATACCCGGAAAGGCTTTCGCTCGCCCTGGCAAGGCCTGTAAAATTTCTCATAGATATCTTCGCGCCCGTCGTCAGGATACTGGATGTGATCACGAACGCCATCCTGAACGCTATAGGGGGCAAGGCGACGGGCAAGTCCTATCTCATCACGGAAGAAGAGATACGCGCCATGATCAAGATGGGCGAGGAGGATGACGCGCTTCAAAAAGAGATGTATAAGATGCTCTCCAAGGTCTTTGATTTCAACAAGACTGTCGTCAAAAATGTCATGACTCCGAAGAAAGGCATGATAGCGATTGATATAAACGCGGATTTCGATAATATTCTGGAGAAAGTGCTCGAATCGGGTTACTCGCGCCTGCCGGTATATAAAGATAATCCGGATAATATCGTGGGCGTCATAAACATGAAGGACCTTCTGAACATGGCGGCCAACAGGAACCTGGTGGTATTGCATGACATAATATACTCGCCGACTTTCGTGCCGGACACCAAGAAGGTGACGGAACTCCTGAAGGAGTTCCAGAAGGGCCATACGCATATCGCCGTGGTGACGGACGCGCAGAACCGGGTAGTCGGTATCATAACGCTCGAGGATCTCCTGGAAGAGATAGTGGGCGAGATAAGCGATGAGTACGATTTCCGCAGTTCCAAAAAGATAAAATCATAATAAAAGACTGTATGGGCGTGAAAGGTTATAAGATAATCTATGAGGATGAGTGGATAATCGTCGCCGATAAACCATCTGGAATGCTCGTAATACCCACGCCCAGGAAAGAGAAAAATACGCTGACACATCTTTTGAATGACTATCTTGACAGAAAAGGGGTCTTAGCCAATGCCTACCCATGCCACAGGCTGGACAGGGAGACGTCGGGCCTGGTAATCTTTGCAAAAGGCAAATCGGCCCAGCAGCGCATGATGGAGAGTTTCAGATCCAGGGCAGTCAAGAAGTCGTACGTGGCGTTTGTTCAAGGTATTGTCAGAAACAATAGCGGAGCGATAAAGAGCCCTATTTATAACAGGAATAAAAAAAGAAAAGAACCGGCCCTGACGGAGTACGCGGTAAGGTCGAAAAAAAGGGATTACAGTATTTTAGAAGTTATTCCGGTCACCGGCAGGACTAACCAGATAAGGATCCACATGGCCTCCGTGGGCCATCCGATAGTCGGCGAAAGCGTATATGCCTATAGGAAGGATTTCAAATTAAGGTTCAGGAGGACGGCGCTTCACGCCCATTCCCTGGAATTTCAACATCCCGTTACCGGGGCGCGCCTGAAGCTCATCGCGGATCTGCCGGAAGATATGCGGGAATTTTTAGATAGTCAGAAGCAGTAACTTTTTTGGAGGTATAAGATGAGCGGTATTTTTGGAGTGGTTTCAAAAGGAGATTGCGCGAAGGCCCTCTTCTACGGCACCGATTATCATTCGCATCTTGGTACCGAATTCGGAGGGATGGCCGTTCTCGGAGAAGATTTTACGCGCCAGATACATAACATCAGCCAGACCCAGTTTAAATCAAAGTTTTATGAAGACAGCAGGCGGATGAAAGGCAATAAGGGCATAGGCGTGATAAGCGCCTCCGAAGAACAGCCCATGTATCTCAAGTCCAAGTTTGGGCCTTTCTGTATCGTCACGAACGGTTTCATAGAAAATGCGGAAGAATTGGTACGAGATCTCTTGAAGAAAGGCGCCTCTTTCAGCGAATTCAGCAAGGATAACGTCAATGCTACGGAACTGATAGCAAAACTGATAACGCAGGAAGACGATCTGGTAACCGGCATAGAGAAGATGTTCGACGTGATAGAGGGATCATGCTCTCTCCTGATTCTGAACAGAGATGGTATATATGCCGCCAGGGACAGATTTGGCTATACGCCTTTGATTATCGGAAAATTCAGGGAAGACTGGGCCATTACCTCGGAAACATGCGCCTTTCCCAATAACGATTTTGAGACCGTAAAGTTTCTCCAGCCAGGAGAAATAATTCTCTTGAATGAAAAGGGCATGACGCAGAAAAAGCCCGGGCACGAGACCAACCAGATCTGCGCGTTCTTGTGGGTATATACAGGGTTTCCTGCATCTACGTATGAGGGTATCAATGTGGAGATGACGCGCGAGAGGTGCGGCCGGTCGCTGGCAAAGAGGGATAAGGACATTAAAGTGGATGTGGTTTCCGGAGTGCCGGATTCCGGCGTGGGCCATGCCATAGGTTATGCGATAGAATCGGGCAAGCCTTACAGGCGTCCTTTGGTAAAGTACACCCCGGGATACGGGAGAAGCTATACCCCTCCGTCCCAGGAGACGAGAGACCTGGTGGCGAGGATGAAACTCGTGCCGGTCAAGGAGATAATTGAAGGCAACAGGATCGTGGTATGCGAGGATTCTATCGTAAGGGGGACCCAGCTTAAAAATTTTACGGTAAAAAAATTATGGGATAACGGCGCGAAGGAAGTCCATGCCAGGCCGGCCTGTCCTCCTCTCATGTTCCCCTGCAGGTTTAACCTATCCACGAGAAGTATAAATGAACTGGTCGCGAGGAGGGCCATCCGCAGTCTGGAAGGGCGCGACATCGACGACGTCTCCGAATACATAGATCACAGGTCCGAAAAATATAAGAGCATGGTCGATTGGATCACTAAAGACCTGGAGGTTACCACTTTGAGATATCAGACGGTGGAGGACATGATAAGTGCCATAGGAATGCCCAAAGAGAAGCTTTGTCTTTATTGCTGGACCGGAAAGTGCCCGAACCGCGAAAAACGCGGTTCGCAGGATAAAGATAAGAAAGCGTTCGCCAGCGCAATGACGAGGTAAATGCGATGAAGAAGGTATTGGTAGTTGGGAAGGAAAAATTCGGATCGGAAATAAAAAATATCCTGAGCCAGCTTGATATGCTTGTAGATGTTTCATCTGGTGAGGCTGGCAGTTTAAATAGGATCGAAAAATTTGACCTGCTCATTTACGACGGCGATCTTCACGGCCAGGAAGGCGGCAATTTTACCGTGAAAGCGGTCAGACAGGTAGGATCTAAAAAAATACCCATGATAATGCTTTCAGCCAAGAGAGATACCCGGGCGATCCTGGACGCTAAAGAAGCAGGCATATCGGATTATATAATTAAACCTTACAACAAGCGCGAACTCATCGCTAAGGTTAACGCCCTCATAAGCCAAAAAACGCGCCTTTCATGCATCGGAGGAGGAACGGGGCTTTTTAATATTCTGATGGGGCTTAAATTACTTCCCAACGTCTTATTAACTTCGATTGTCAGCACCAGCGACAGCGGCGGCTCCTCGGGAAGGCTTGTCGCTTCACTGGGTATTCTTCCTCCCGGCGATATCCGCCGAAGCCTCATAGCCCTCTCTAACGCGCCGGATTTGATGAATAAGGTCATGCAGTACAGGTTCGCGAAAGGCGATGAACTGAACGGCCATAATTTCGGGAACCTCTTCCTTGCCGCCCTTGCCGAGATAAAGGGTTCCATGTCCGAAGCGGTCAAGGACCTGGGGGATCTTCTTTATATTCAGGGTATAGTCTTGCCCATTACCGATAGCCAGATCACGCTTTGCGCCTCGTTCGAAGACGGCAGCGTGGTAAAAGGGGAAAGCAAGATAGACCTTTCCGAGGGAAGGGATCCGGCGCTGCGCATAAAAGAACTGTGGCATGAACCCGATACGGAATGCGATATAAACGCCTTCTCCTCATTGATACATTCGGATTTTGTAGTGATAGGGCCCGGCGACCTCTATACAAGCGTGATTACCAATCTCATTTTCAAGGACATCAAGAAGGCCCTGGCAAAGACGAATGCAAAGAAGATTTATGTAGGTAACCTGATGACAAAACCCGGCGAGACGTCCGGATACGACGCGTTTCAACACATCGAAGAGGTCATCAGGTATCTGGGCGGCGATTTCCTGGATTATATAATATTATCCGACTCCAGGCTTTCGGATAAGGCGATCGCGCATTATGCGAAGAAGAATCAGTTGCCGGTAAAGACAGGCGACCCGAAACGTATAGAAGCGATCACGAAGGCCGAAATAATATTGGCGGATGTAAGCCATGAGACCGAACTGGTCCGGCATGATAGCCAAAAACTTAAAAATGAGATTAAAAAGATCATAGAACGCGGAAAGAGGAATGCCGGGTGACCACTGTGGATAAAAAAATATTCAACAGTATCAAAAAAGATTTCGGAATTTCAATAGGCGATATGCGCCATATTATCAAGGATTTTCATTCAGAGATGATAAAGGGGCTTAACGGCGAAAAGAGCTCACTTAAGATGATACCTACATATGTGGACAGGCCCACGGGAAATGAAAAGGGCAGTTTCATAGCCCTCGACCTCGGCGGTACGAATTTCCGCGTGCTGGGTCTCGAGCTTAAAGGAAACGGGAAGATGTCCACACCCCGTGTGAAAAAATACGCCCTGCATGTAAAACACATGAGGGGCACGAAAGATGAATTATTCGATTTTATTTCCGAGGCCGTGAAAGATTTTTTGATTTCGGAGAAGATAAAGATCGAGGACACGGCGGCTTTGGGTTTTACATTTTCTTTCCCGGTGGAACAGACGGGTATCGCTTCGGGAAGGCTTCTCAAATGGACGAAGGGCTTTTCAGCAAAAGGCGTGGTGGGAGAGGATGTAGTCGAATTATTTAACGACGCTTTGAGAAAAAATGGCATCGGTAACGTCACTGTGACGGCCCTTGCTAACGATACTGTCGGGACACTGGCCACCAGAAGTTACGAGGACCCGGATTGCGATGTGGGCATAATCATCGGTACTGGAACCAATGCCTGTTATCCGGAAAGGATGTCCAATATCCGTAAGTGGAAGGATCCGCAGCCGAAATCGAATGAGATGATGATAAATATAGAATGGGGTAATTTTAACAAGCTGCATCTGACTATCTATGATAAGAGATTAGATGGTGTATCTTCCAATAAGGGCCAGCAGATCCTGGAAAAGATGGTCTCCGGCATGTATCTGGGTGAAGTTGCCAGGCTCGTATTCGATGACCTCATAAAGAAAAGGGTGCTTTTTAATGGCGTGAAGGTATCTCCCTTCAGGATAAAGTATGGTTTTAAGTCGGAATACATGTCCATTATAAGCGGCGACCGCACGAGAGGGCTTTCTAAGACGGCCAGGCTCCTGGAAGGCATCGGTATATCTGGTTCCACGGCCGAAGATAGGAAGCTGGTCAGGACAGTATGTGATATCGTCTCCACCAGGGCCGCCCGGATAAGCGCCTCGGCGATGGCCGCGGTCATAACGAAAATGGATAAGGATCTTTCCAGAAGACACACCGTTGCCCTGGATGGTTCGGTTTATGAGAAGCATCCAGGATTTGCCAGGAATATGAGGATTGCGCTTGATGAACTCTTCGCCGGAAAGTCGAAAAGGATACGCATGGTCCTGGCGAAGGACGGTTCCGGGAAGGGCGCAGCCGTAATAGCGGCAGTGGCCGCCTCATCATAATGATAAACAAGGCCCTCCTCTCTTCAAACAGCGCGATTATTTTCCTTTTTTGTCTCTTCCCACTCATCTCCCGTGCCGAGGTTATCATAGATAAGAATGAACATCATGCCTTTGCCGTGAGCCCTTATCTCAGGACCGACTACATAATGATGGAGAATAATGTAGATCTGGACACCAAAAAAAGGGATGACCGCGTAAGTTACATAGGCATCGATTATAGCATTGGCTTCGATATAAAGGCGAACAGCGATGGTCCGGAACTCTTTCTTAAACTGGAGAGGAACGGCCCCTATGACTATGATGCTCCGATCTTCATCCATAATACGTTGATGACGTACGTAGGCAAGGTAAAACCTTATCATGAGGCCGATCTTCTCCCCGATGTGGAGGAGATGTGGATGGATATTCCTTTGTATCCCACATTTTTACACATTAAAGGAGGCCTTTATGATTATAGCGTCGGACACGGCATCAGCCTCGGGGGAGATTACGAGAATTACGGGATGAGCGTTTATACCGAGAACGAAGATTTCAGCTGGCATTTCTATTACTGCTGGCCGGATGTTTCTAATAAGCCGATATTGGGGCCGCGCATAAAACAGGAGAAAGAACAGGGCATTGCTTATGAACACGGTAAAACTTATTTTCTTGCCACGGATGCCTCCGTTTCGATCGGCAATGTCACCGTCCAGCCCTATGTAGGAATGTTATTGGATAATACAGGTGTAAGGAGACTCAATTATTTCACTACGCCTACCAAGAGCGATCTCCTGGGCACTGTCGGGATGGCATTATATTATGTCCTCGATAAATTTTCGGCCAGTTTTGAGATAGCCAAGAATTTTGGAAAGGCCGAGAGTGATGATGCCAATTTTGATGACGTGGAGCATACCGGATACATGATCTATGCCGATACCAGTTACTCATTCGGTCGGTTTACTCCGCACGGGAGTTTTCTTCTGGCTTCCGGTAATAAGCTCACGACGGACATGATAACCAACGGCGATACTACCTATACAGGCAGTAAAAATAATGGCTTCAGCGTCTACTCGCCGTTAAACGGGTATCTGGCGGATTCCGTCTATTCAGCTTTTGACAAGATGCCTCTTGTGGCATGCGGCGTGGGCAATGGCTTGAATTACGGCGTACCGCGGCCCACCACCTTCTCCGATCCGCGTGTCATAGAGAATCTGGTCATTTTTAATGTTGGGTTGGATTTCGCAGTTACGGATAAGGCTTCGCTGATACTTGATTGGTGGCATATAAGCGAAATGGAGAAGGGTATCGGTACCTATAATGGTATCCCGAAGGTATTGTCCCCTGACATTGGCAGCGAGGTGGACCTGTCTTTCAAATACCTCGTTATGAAAAATATGACTTTCTGTGTGGTGTCCGGTGTCTTCTTTCCCGGAGCCTGTTACAGGGAGGAGAGGGATGATACCGGAGGCAATCTCTTTACGCCGTTCGTCCGTGGAGACGGAAAGGCAGACCCTGCTTACCAGCTTGAGATAAGCCTGGAACTTAATTTTTAAAAAGATGAAGATATGCAATATAGCGGTTATAGGAGCAGGCCCGGCAGGCTGCATGGCGGCAATAAGGGCCGCAGAGTCGGGCAAAAATGTAGTCCTGATAGAGCGGAACGACTCCATCGGTAAGAAGTTGATGATAACCGGCAAGGGCCGGTGCAATCTCACGAACACCGCTTCCATTGATACCTTCATTAAAAAGTTCGGCAAGACTGGAAAATTTTTCAGGTCGGCCTTCTTCACTTTCTTTAATGATGACCTGATAGAATTTTTCAGGGCCAAGGGCCTGGAGTTAAAGGCCGAAAGGCAGGGCCGTGTATTTCCCGTTACCGATAAGTCGCGTTCAGTGGTAGAGGTGCTGGAAAAGTACCTCGCTGAAAACACGGTAGATGTCTTGTACAATACGCGGATTACGGGGATAGAGCGGAAAGGGAAATATTTCACGCTGATTTGCGATAATACTCTTAATATCGAGGCGAAGAAGGTGATAATTACTACCGGAGGAGCGTCTTATAGAGCCACCGGTTCTACAGGAGATGGTTTCACGGTAGCTGAAGAGATGGGACATGCGGTTATTCCTCTCAAGCCGGCGCTCGTTCCGTTAAAGACGAAAGAAGGATGGGTCAAGGACCTTCAGGGGCTTGGCCTCGAGAACGTCCGCCTGACGTTCCGTTGCGGCGACAAGAAGATAACTTCCGATGTGGGCGAAGCGATGTTCACGCATTTCGGTATATCTGGGCCCTTGATATTGGACTTGAGTGGCGATATAGTATCGTTTCTCGAAACGCATAAGGAGATCCATCTGACGATAGACCTTAAGCCGGGCCTCAGAAAAGAACAGCTCGAAAGTAAATTTGTCAATAAGTTCATCGTAAAAGGCAGTATTCAGATAAAGAACCTTATGCAGGACATATTGCCGAAAAGGATGATTCCTGTATTCCTGGCACTGCTGAAGATAAAATCGGAGAAACTGACGAACCAGATAACTAAAGAAGAACGCCGCTCTATCATAGATACGCTGAAGGCGTTCCCCTTGACCGTGACGGGTAGCCTTCCCATAGAAGAGGCGATGGTGACAGGCGGGGGAGTGTCGGTAAAGGGTATAGACCCGCGGACGATGGAATCGAGGATTATACCGGGCCTGTATTTCGCAGGAGAGGTAATAGAGGGAGCGGCCCCCAGCGGCGGTTATAACCTCCAGCAGGCATTTTCGACCGGCTACCTCGCCGGCCAGAAAGCAGCGGAGAATCTAAATTAACAGCAATTATGGGAAAAAGGAGGCAGTAAATGAATCCCGATATTTTTGAAGTGATCATGCTTGTCTGTTTCGGAGCCGCATGGCCTTTTTCGATCTATAAAATGGTAAAGACTAAAAAATCGCACGGTAAGAGTGTATATTTTTTAGCCGTCATATTGGCGGGATATATATCCGGTATTCTTTTCGAATATTTCGGCGAGCGCAATGATGTCATGTTATTGTATCTCTTGAATACCTTCATGGTCAGCCTGGACATCACTCTCACGGTAAAATACGGCAGGAAATATGCCTAAACAAGTAGCCGACGTTTAAACGTCGGCTACGATGTGGATGACTTTATGAAGCGGGATTTCAAGCGGCTGGGTAAGTTTTATGTTTATATGGTTGAGTGCCGCGATAGGACATATTATACGGGTTATACTCCGGATATCAAAAACCGTATAGAGGTTCACAATAAAGGCAAAGGCGCTAAGTATACAAGGACGAGACGGCCGGTAAAATTGGTTTGGTATAAAGAGTATAAGCAGTTTAAGTCCGCGTTTAAGAAAGAGATTGCGCTTAAGAAGTTAACTCATAGTCAAAAGAAAGAGTTAGTCAAAATATATGAAAAAGATACTCATTGCATTATTTGTCATCCTGGTTGTTAACTCTTTTTGTTCTGTGCGGCTATCATCAGTAAGCGCCGACGAAGCCAAGACTTTTATAGGTACGATCGAGTCTTTAAGGCCGGCAATGGGAAGGCCGCCAAAATGGTATGCCGTTAGATTTACGGCCGTTGCCGCAAACGGAGAAAAGAAGGATTTTTGGATTTTGGGATTATCAGGTTCATCGCCCACATCTGTGATTGATTTTGATGGTAAACCAATGGATAAGCCTGGATATAACCATAGACCTCGCGTAGGCAAAAAAGTAGAGATCAAGTATTCAATCGCGTCAAACGGCTATAATGAAGCCATCTCGATTCGTTATGTCCCTTCGGATTATGCGCCACAGCCGGCAATAACAACCGGTCGGCCTAATGTTGCTGCACAGACAGTGGTCACGGCTAATGCTTATGGGGAGAAGATTTTTGTAGGTAAAATCGAATCTTCACCGCCGAATTTTCGAATACCACCGATGCGTAAGATCATACTTGTTTCTGATAATGGCGATAGGATTACTGTCTTTGTATCCAGAGAGATTGCTATCAGGGATATGAAGGCTTACCCGACTCGTATAGGTAAAAGAGTGGAAGTTAAATATTCTGTCGCACAAAACGGCGAAAATGAGACTACCTCGGTTCGCTACCTTGACTAATTTGGCAGTAAGTTATGAATAAAACAAAACAAGTTTATATAAAGACGTTTGGTTGGTCAGTGGCAGGATTATAGTAATGCGATGGCGAGCTTGGCGGAAGCTGTAGTCGGGGCGCTGTAAGAAAGGGTTAAAATGAAACAATGGTATGAATCATTATTCGAGAATTACGCGCACAAATACGATAAAGAAGTTTATGTGCAAGGAACTTCGGGTGAATGTGATTTTATTGAACAGGAGTTAAAGCATAACAAAAATGTAAGAATACTTGATGTCGGATGCGGGACAGGCAGGCATTCGATTGAACTTACGAAAAGGGGATACAACGTTACCGGCGTTGACCTTTCCGAGAATCAGATAAAAAGGGCAAGGGAAAAGGCACAAGAGGCAGGGGTGACCATCGACTTCCAAACACAAGATGCTCGCAATCTTCCGTTTGACGGTGAATTTGATCTGGCAATTATGCTATGCGAAGGCGGGTTTTCTCTTATGGAAACAGATGAGATGAATTTTGAGATACTCAAGAACGCAACAAAAGCGCTTAAAAGTAAAGGCAAATTTATTTTCACCACATTAAACGGATTGTTCCCGCTGTTTCATTCGGTCAGTGAATTCTATAAGTCGGCCGAGAAAGAAGGCCAGTCCCAGTGTAAGGAGTGCTCCTTTGATCTGATGACTTTCCGTGATCATAACACTGCTGTTTTTGAGGACGATTCCGGCAATAAAAGGGAGCTTAAGTGTAACGAGCGTTATTACATCCCCAGCGAGATAACATGGCTTTTAAAGACGCTCGGGTATAAAAAAATAGATATCTTCGGAGTGAAATTGGGAGCTTATTCAAGGAATGACAGATTGACTCCGGAGGATTTCGAAATGCTCGTTGTCGCCGAGAGGTGAAATAAAGCATGAAAAAAGTTTTCATTCGCAGTTTCGGATGTCAAATATGAAAAAAGCGAATAAACACATGAGCCATCCCCCCCTGATTTTGCCAGCTCTGCTGGCAAAATCAAAACGGGGGGGATGGCAGCCAAAAGTTTTCATAAAAACTTTTGGCTGACCCTTGGTTTATTCTCTACAAGTTGGCTAAACCGTTCTTTTTTTCTGCTTTTCAAGATGAATTGGCGGCAATGTAGGAAGTAATGCGCCGCCCGCTGGGGCGGGCTTGGTTGGTGATGTAT
>JAQUQN010000011.1 GCA_028716065.1 Candidatus Omnitrophota bacterium | reverse complement strand
ACGGGTATAGGGTTGCTCATAGAGTTTGTGGGCGGCATCCTTTCTAACAGTCTTGCCCTCATCTCCGACGCCGGCCACATGTTGACGCATCTTTTCGCGCTCGGAATGAGTTATTTCGCGATAATATTGTCTTTAAGGCCGGTAACCAAAAAGAGGACATACGGTTTTTATCGGGCGGAGGTCCTGGCTGCGTTCATAAACGGCATGGTCCTGATACCGATAGCCTTTTACATAGTCTATGAATCGGTATTGAGATCTCTCCATCCTCAGCAGATACGGATACAGGAGATGCTTCTGGTGGCTTTGATAGGCCTGGCCATAAATGGAGCCAGCATCTTCCTTCTTTTGCGTGTAAGCAGGCAGGATCTGAATATCAAGAGCGCCATCCTGCATGAATTGGGAGACATTGTTTCAAGCGTCGCGGTAGTAGGCGGAGCTTTTATTATTCTCTTCAGTAAAAACTATATAATCGATCCTATACTGGCCTTTTTCATTTCGATATTGATCATAATCTGGGCGGTAAAACTTCTTATCGAATCGGGTAACATACTCCTGGAGGCCACGCCGAAACACCTCGATATCGATGATGTGATAAAGGCGGTAAAAGAGGAACTCCCGGCCGTGCATGAGGTCCATCACATGCACCTATGGACGATATCTTCTTCGCTGTACGCTCTCACGGCCCACGTAGTCATTGACGATTGCTCGGTCAGCAGGGCGAATGAACTTTTACATAAGATAAACAGGTTGTTAAAAGAAAGATTCCATATAGAACATACCAATATACAGTTCGAATGTCTTGTAAAAAAGGAGGATAAGAGATGAAGGCCAAAATAGATGCCGATGCCTGCATCGGTTGCGGTTTATGCGTCACCACGTGCCCGGAAGTTTATCAAATGGAAGATGACAAGGCGGTAGTCCATGCGAATCCGGTACCGAAAGACGCCGAAGAGACCTGTAAGAAAGCGGTCGAAGAGTGTCCCGTTACCGCTATAGTAATTGAGGGTTAGGAGAAAGATGAGCATAGTCACGAAGGCCGGCGACAAAGGGATGACGTCGTTATGTTTTGGCCGCAGGATATATAAAGACGATCCCAGGATCGATATCTGCGGCAACCTGGATGAACTATGCTCGTACATAGGGCTATCCAAAAGTATCATTAAAGATAAAAAGGCAGGAAGGCTTCTTCAGTCTATTCAAGAGGAGATATTTGTCATAGGCGCCGAGGTAGCCAGGGGCAAAAAATCGACCAGGAAGATATCGCCGGCGCATGTGCGTAATATCGAGAAATACATCGATGAACTGGAAAGGAAAAAGGTCCTTAAGAAAAGATGCTTTTACCTGCCTGGACAGGATTTTACGGCCGCTGTATTGGATGTGGCCCGGACCGTAGCCAGGAGAGTAGAGCGCAGCGCCGTGGCCCTCAAGAGAAAAAAGATGTTAAGGAACGCCCTGATACTGGTCTACCTGAACAGGCTATCCGATCTTCTATATCTGATGGCAAGGTGTTACGAGAAAAATTCCAAGGTTATTCTAAGGTGAGAGATGCATTCTAGCGATCTGAAATTATCGGTAAACAGCCTCGAAGTATTAAAGAGGAGATATCTTCTGAAAGACGACGCCCGGAATGTGATAGAGACTCCGGGCGAACTTTTCAGGCGCGTCGCCTGCGCCGTAGCCTCCGCAGAGAAGAATTTCTCCTCAGCCGTTACGAGCCGCCAAGCGGAAGATAAATTCTACGAGATGATGCACAGCCTGGAGTTCATGCCTAACTCTCCCACGTTGATGAATGCCGGCACGGCCCTGGGGCAATTATCTGCTTGCTTCGTCCTTCCCGTAGCGGATTCGATGGACGGGATATTCGACGCGTTGAAGGAAATGGCAATGATCCATCAGACGGGCGGCGGGACGGGTTTCAGTTTTTCCCGCCTGAGGCCGGAGGGGGACCTGGTCTTTTCCACCAAGGGAGAGGCATCCGGGCCGGTATCTTTCATGAGCGTATTCGATAAGGCCACGGGAGTCATAGTGCAGGGCGGCAGGCGCCGCGGCGCGAACATGGGAATATTGCGCTGCGACCATCCGGACATAATAGATTTTATCGAAGCCAAATCGGAAAAAGACAGTTTTTTGAATTTTAATCTCTCTGTGGGCGTGACGGATAAGTTCATGGAGGCCGTAAGGAAAGACAGGGGATTCGATCTGATAAATCCCAGGACCGGCAAGAGGACGAATACCGTAAGGGCGAGGGATGTTTTCGACGCGATAGCCGGATCGGCATGGCAGACGGGCGATCCCGGAGTGGTGTTTTTGGACCAGATAAACAGAAAGAATCCTACGCCGGCGGCGGGCGTCATAGATGCCACGAATCCCTGCGGCGAGCTGCCGCTGTTGCCTTACGAGAGCTGTAATCTGGCTTCCATCAACCTGGAGAAGATGGCAGGTGAGGACGGAGTCGACTGGCAGCGCCTGAAAGAGTCCGTGAGATGGGGCATAAGGTTTCTAGATGATGTCATAGAGGTGAATAAATTTCCTCTTCCCGAGATAAAGAAGATGACGGTCGCTAACAGGAAGATCGGCCTTGGGGTCATGGGATTCGCGGACATGCTGATAAAATTGGGCATCGCTTACAATTCCAAAAAGGCGGCGGCCTTCGCCGAAGAATTGATGAGATTCATCCATAGAGAGTCGCTCGTGACCTCGGCGCGATTGGCCAAAGAGAGAGGTGTCTTTCCGAATTTCAAAAAGTCCGTTTACGCGAAAAGAAATATCAGGCTGCGCAACGCGACGGTAAATACCATCGCGCCCACGGGGACGATAAGCATAATAGCGGGATGTTCGAGCGGCATAGAGCCGCTCTTTGCCCTGAGTTTCGTCCGCAATATACTTTCCGGAACGAAGTTATTGGAGACGCACCCTATATTCGAAAGAATGACAAGAGAGAGAGGGTTGTATAAAAAGGATATCATCTCCGCCATATCGCGTAAGGGGTCTCTGCAGGGGATAAAGAATATACCCCCTGACATGAAGAGGGTATTCGTGACGGCCTTTGACATAGATGCCAGGCAACATATAAATATCCAGGCCGCCTTTCAGAGACATACCGATAATTCCGTTTCGAAGACCATAAATCTGCATCCCAGCGTATCCGTGGAAGATGTGAAGAGGATATACATGACGGCATATTCTCTGAAGTTAAAAGGCATAACCGTTTATAGGTACGGAAGCAAGAGCGAGCAGGTCCTCTCTTTTGCCGAAACAGTGACAGCCGATTCGGAATATTCCGGAGGATGCGTTACGGGGACGTGTCCGTTTTAAGTATCGTACAGCGTACAGCGTATTGCGTATAGCGAAAAAAGTTACATGAAAAAGATACCGCTTATATTGTTTATAGTTTTTTTCATAACAGTTAATATGGTCTTTGCGGAGGAAGGAGGAGGGAAGATGAAAATTTCGAGTCCCGAATTTGAAAACAATAACTTTATTCCGAAGAAATTCAGCGGCGAGGGAGAAGACATAAATCCGCCTCTCGTTATAGAGAACATACCTGCTAATGCCAGGAGCCTCGTTTTGATAGTCGATGACCCGGATGCCCCCCTGGGCACCTGGACCCATTGGTTGGTCTATGATATCCCCGTGGTCTCACGCATAGAGGAGAATAGCATACCGGGAAAAGAAGGCATCACCAGCGCGCGCTCAAAGGGTTATCACGGACCGCTTCCGCCATTCGGAACGCACCATTATTTTTTCAAGATATATGCGCTCGATAAAGAACTGGATCTCAAGGAAGGCCAGAACGTCAAGGATGCGGAGAGAGCGATGAAGGGCCATGTGTTGGATAAGGCGGAACTGATAGGATTGTACAAACGCAGGTAGGCAAATGAAAAGTTTCGAACAGGCGAAGAAGAAGATCATGGGAGCCAGGACCATACTCATCTCGGGCCATCTCAATCCCGACGGAGATTCCATAGGATCGATACTCTCTTTGGGCCTGGGCCTGGAAAGGATGGGAAAGCGTGTATATACAGTGAGTTACGACGGAGTGCCCAAAAGATACCGTATCTTGCCGGGAGCCCGGCGCATAGCGAAACGGACCGATAAGATACCTGACCTGGCGATAGCGCTCGATTGCGGAACGAGCAAACTTCTGGGGCCGACGTTCGAGCTATTTAAAAAGGCAGGATCGATTTTGGAGATAGACCACCATCAATTCAGAACGCCTTTCGGAGACGCGAGCCTGATAGACAATAAGGCGGCCGCCGTTGGAGAACTGGTCTATCTATTGCTCAAAGACCTGGGCGTTGAGATCACGAAAGATATCGCGCAGAATATACTGACATCCATCATAGTGGAGACGAGCTCTTTCAGGCTTCCCAACATCAGGCACCTGACATTCGAGATCTGCGCGCAACTAATGAAGAAAGATGTCAATTTTTATAAATTGGTCGATACCGTCTTCTGGTCAAAGTCCAAAGAGGCGTCGACGCTGATGGGCCTGTGCCTTTCGAGATGTAAATTCAGCGATAACGGAAAACTCGCCTGGTCCATTGTCAGGCGCGGTGATTTCAAGGCTGTCGGCGGCAAGGATGAGGATGTAGACCCGGTCGTCGATGAAATAAGGGCGGTAAAGGATGTCAGGATAGCCCTCCTTTTCAGGGAAAGAAAGAATAATTTATTGAGAGTAAGTTTAAGGTCAAAAGGGAAGATCAACATCGCTTCCATCGCGGAAAAATACGGCGGAGGCGGCCACTTCGACTCCGCCGGATGCTACATACCCCACAAGGAGCGGTACATAAAGAGCGTGCTAAGATCGGCGCGAGCTTTACTTTAAGGTAAATATGGACCCGAACGTACTACATAACATAAGTTACGGAATTTACATAGTCTCGTCGAATAAAAATGAAGCTATTAACGGCCAGATAGCGAACACCGTTTTTCAGGTGGCGAGCGAGCCCGCGACCATTGCTGTAAGTATCAATAAAGAGAACCTTACCCACGAATTCATGCTCTCGAGCTCGCAATTCAGCGTCTCCATCCTGGAGGAGAATACGCCGCTCAATTTCATAGGGCTATTCGGTTTCAGATCCGGAAGGACGGCGGATAAATTTAAAGATATTAAGTTCAAGAAATTATCTTCTGGTTGTCCGGTGGTGCTCGATAACACGCTTGGTTATATAGAGGCGAGAATCGTCAAAAAGCTCGATTGCGGAACTCATACGCTTTTTGTCGGTGAAATGACGGAATCGGCAATGGTCAAGGCCGGTAAACCGATGACCTATGAGTATTATCACATGATAAAACGCGGCACAACTCCAAAGAGCGCGCCCACGTTCATAAAAGAGGAGCTGCCGGGAAAGAAGGAGGGGACCATGCAGAAATATAGATGTGTCGTTTGTAATTACATTTATGATCCGGCCGCCGGAGATCCGGATAACGGAGTACAGCCAGGCACGCCATTTGAAAAGATTCCCGATACCTGGGTATGCCCGGTGTGCGGAGCAGACAAGAGCCAGTTCGTGAAAGAGGGGTAATATATGAAACCTTGCGAGATCAAGAAAGGAATTTACTGGGTCGGTGCCATCGATTGGAACGTCAGGAGCTTCCACGGCCATACTTATACGACAAAGAGGGGCACGACTTATAATGCCTACCTCATAGTGGACGATAAGGTTGCGCTGGTCGATACTGTATATGGCCCTTTTACCGGAGAACTGATCGAAAGGATAAGGGCGGTCATGCCGGTAGAGAATATAGATTATGTCATCGCCAACCACGTGGAGACGGACCATTCAGGCGCCCTGCCTGCTGTGATGAAGCTGTGCCCCAAGGCGAAAGTATATGGAACGTCAAAATGCAAGGAAGGCCTGTACAGGAATTACTATGAGAAATGGGATTTCCAGGAGGTAAAGACGGGAGATAGCCTGAAACTGGGCAAACGCACCCTCACCTTTATCGAAGCGCCCATGATACACTGGCCCGATAGCATGTTCACTTACTGCCGGGAAGAGGAGCTGTTGATGCCGAACGACGCCTTCGGCCAGCATTACGCCGCGAGCGAAAGGTTCGACGACGAGGTGGACCAGTGCGCGCTGATGGATGAGGCCGTCATATACTATGCCAACATACTCTGGCCTCTGGGGCAGATCATACTGAAAAAAATAGAAGATGTCTTGAGGATGAATATCCCCATCAAGATGATAGCTCCGAGCCATGGTATAATCTGGCGCAAGGACCCGATGAAGATAGTGAAGGCCTACATGTCCTGGGCAAAGAATGAGACGAAGCGTAAGGCGGTGATAGTCTATGAGACGATGTGGAATTCCACCGAAAAGATGGCCAGGGCCATCTGTGAGGGAATAAAGGATTCTGGGGTAAGCGTGAAGCTTTTCGACATCGCGCGATCCGACCGCACGGAGGTCATAAGCCAGATGCTCGACGCGCAGGGATTCATGTTCGGATCCTCCACTCACGGTAATGACATGCTTCCTACGATAGCGGGGTTTCTGGAATTTCTAAAGGGATTGAAGCCCAAAGGCCGCGTTGCCTGTGCCTTCGGTTCTTACGGATGGGGCGGTGGAGCCGTCAATTCCATGGAAAGCGTGCTTAAAGAAGCCGGCGTGAACATCGCTCAGCCGTCCATCTCGGTCAAGTATGTTCCCGATACCGGTGAATTGAAAAGGTGTTATGAATTTGGAGTTAATTTCGCGAAGATGTTAAAATAGGAGCTTGAGGTATAGATATGGGTAATATATTTGCCGCCAGAGAAATAGTGGAGATGGGTATCCAGATAGAAACCAACGGCATGGATTTTTACAATGTCCTTGCCGGCAGGGCAGGGAATGATAAGCCTAAAGAGATCTTCAAGTATCTGGCAAATGAAGAGGCGAAACACGTAGCCGTATTCCAGAAGATATTGGCTCCGATGGCCAGGTACGAGCCAAAGGAAGCATATCCCGGAGAGTATTTCGCGTACATGAACGCCCTGGCCGGAGATTATGTT
Organism: Candidatus Omnitrophota bacterium; assembly: GCA_028716065.1. GTDB lineage: Bacteria > Omnitrophota > Gorgyraeia > 2-01-FULL-45-10 > 2-01-FULL-45-10 > JAQUQN01. Next base: position 14,842 of record JAQUQN010000011.1, on the reverse strand, counting down.
TTTACCCAAAAGGATAAAGGCGCCGAGATCGCCGGAAAGATAAAGAGCGATGAAGAGGCCGTCGATATCGGTATAGGATTCGAGAAAGATTCCATAGTATTTTATGAGGGCATGAAGAAGGCAGCGCCGGAAGACGGACAGAAAACCATCGATGAGCTCATCGCCCAGGAGAGGACGCATCTCTTGAAATTATTGGATTTAAAGAAGAGTCTCTAAAAGAAAAGAGGAGGTCTTATGAATAAAAAGGTGACGGTCTACAGCACTCCGACTTGTCCTTTTTGTATCAGGGCGAAGCAGTTTTTAAAAGATAACAATATAACCTTCGAGGATATAGATGTTTCGGCCGACCACGCCAGGGCGCAGGAGATGATAAAGAGGTCCGGGCAGATGGGCGTGCCGGTCATCGATATCGAAGGCAAGATGATCGTGGGTTTCGACAAAGAGGGCATAAAAGAGGCCCTGGGGATCTGACATGACATACGACCTCATCATCATAGGCGCAGGTCCGGCGGGAATAACCGCCAGCGTCTATGCCGCGCGCAAGAGGATAAATTTTCTCGTCGTCAGCATGGATATAGGGGGCCAGACGGCCTGGAGCGGAGATGTGGAAAATTACACGGGGTATCAGTTTATAACCGGACCCGACCTCAGCGCTAAATTCGAAGAACACATGCGCACGTACAAGGTCAATCTGAAAGAGGGCGAGAAGGCGACGAAGATAGAGGTAAGAGAAGGTGTCATACATGTCAGGACCGATAAGGGTGAGTACGCGGCGAAGACGGTAATAGTGGCTTCCGGGAAGAAATCGAGAGAGTTAGGAGTTCCGGGAGAACGTGAATATAAGAATAAAGGTCTCACTTATTGCGCTACCTGTGACGCGCCTCTTTTTTCCGGAAAGGCGGTAGCCGTTATCGGAGGCGGGAATTCCGCCCTGGACGCGGCATTGCAGCTGCTGAAGATAGCCAGCCATGTTTATCTTATAAATATCACACCCTCTCTTGGCGGCGATGCCATCATGAGGGAGAAGGTCCAGAAGAGCGGCCTCGTGACGGTAATGAACTCTAGTTTCGTTACTTCCGTGGCCGGAGATAAGATGGTAAAAGCCATTACTGTAAAAATGGCCGGGAAAGAAGAAACCCTGGCGGTCGAGGGTATCTTTGTCGAGATAGGGCTCATTCCCAATTCAGGATTCGTAAAAGGAGTCGATAAGAACGCCGCCGGAGAAATAAAGGTGGACGCCTATAATCGCACGAATATCCCGGGTATCTTCGCGGCAGGCGATGTAACGGATGTCCCGGAAAAACAGATAATCATAGCGGCCGGAGAAGGCGCCAAGGCCGCGCTCGGAGCGTTCCGCTATCTGAACCAATCAAGGTAATATCTCAAGTGAACCCCTCCATAAGAAGCCTGGTCTCGGAATACAGAAAAAAGAGCTCTCTCATAAAGAAAAGGCTTGAGGAATTCGGTTCTTTGCGCCTGGCGCGCGGCAAGGATATATTCGAGGAACTCTGTTTTTGCATACTTACGCCCCAGGCCAAGGCCATTCACTGCGACGCGGCTCTCAAGGAATTGAAAAAAGGTAGGTTACTTTATCGGGCAGGCGCAAAAAGGATATCTTTAAAGCTGAAGGGCAGGGTCAGGTTCCATAATAAGAAGGCCGAATATCTTATCCTGGCCAGAAAAAAATTCTACTGCGGAAATAGCAAGGAAGGCATCGACATAAAACGCAAGATCGGCACGGATAAAAACACGGAAATCAGGGAATGGCTGGTTAAGAATATAAAAGGTTTAGGGTATAAAGAGGCAAGCCATTTTTTGAGGAACATAGGTTGTGGAAAAGGGCTGGCTATACTGGATGTACATATATTAAAAAATCTTAAGAATTATGGCGTGATACGGAAGACGCCGGTTTCGTTGAACAAAAAGGCATATTTAGAGATAGAAAATAAGATGAAAAAATTCTCTGGCAAAGCCGGGATTCCCCTCGAGGCCCTGGACCTTGTCTTATGGTCCAAGGAAACGGGTTACGTGTTCAAATAATCAAATATCAAATAGTAGGGCACCCTTAAGGGTGCCCTACTATTGTGGATAAAAAAAATCGGGTAAATTGCGTTCAAATTGTTCTTGACAAAAGGTCTTAAAGTTCTATAATGACAAAAAACAGTCAGATTATCCGGAAAGGAGGAAGTATAAATGCCTAGAGTAACGGTAGTAATTTTGACGGCGTTAATCCTTTTGCCGCTGGCGTTTTATGGCTGCAAAAGCAGGGTAGAAAAAGTACCGGAGATTCCGAAGATGGAATCGATGGAAGAGATCACTCCTTCAGAGGAGAAGCTGGCTCCTGCCGTAACAGAGCCGGCCCAGATCGTCGCGACAGAAACGATCCCGCCCACAGCCGCGCCGCAGGTGATGGAGAAGCCGGCCGCCGAACGCCTTAAAATAAAACCGGGTAGAAATATAGAGGTCCAGATGGCCCTGGCGAAAGCGGGTTTTTATACGGGTCCCATAGACGGTAAAATAGGGCCCAAGTCAAAGAGGGCAATAGTAGAGTTCCAGAAGGCAAAGGGCCTTAAGCCTGACGGCAAGGTAGGGCCTCTTACATGGGCTGAACTGGAGAAATATTTGACACGGTAGTCCGAAGGTATCATCAGTTATCGTAAGAGCCCAAAAGGAGGAATTCATTTAAATGAAATTAAGAAGGCTGCTCTCCATATTGATCACGGCATCATTTCTCATGTCGATAGTGGGTTGCGGGATATCGAAGGATAAATACGAGTCTCTATTGAGCGAAAAGATATCGCTGGAAGAAAAGGTAAATGTCCTGGCAAGGGCAAAAGACGCCTTGAAGAAGGAATATGACAATATCCTGAAGGAAAAGATGGACCTGGATACCAGGTTACAGACCGTAACGAACGAAAAGAACGCCTTAAAAGGCGAATATGATAAGCTGCTTGACGAGAAGATAACTGTAAAAGCGGCTTATGATAAATTGCTTGGCGAAAATAAAGAGTTGCGCGACGAGACAAAAAGGCGTTAAGCGCCGGGTGCCTTGTCCGATGTCTTTCAGGGGAGGTGTGAAGTGAAAAAATATGTATTGGTATTACCCGCTTTGCTGTTGTTTATTTTCGGTTTCCTCGCGGTCCCGGCCGTATGTACCGCTCAGGAAGAAGCGCCTGTAGCGGAACTCTCCATTTACGGCGAAGTTCAGAACGTGAACACGGCCTCCGGGTCGATAACCGTCCAGTATTACGATTATGACAGCGACGAAGAGAAGACGACGGAATTGCTTGTGGCCAAAGAGGTCAAGATCGATAATGCCGCAGGCCTGGCCGATATTAAAAAGGGCGACTGGGTAGATATCATATATACGCTCAGTGAAGGAAAGAGCGTCGCGCAGGCGATAGTGGTGGAGAAGGAAGAAGAGATACCGGCCGGAAAAGAGTCCGAAGCAGCAACCGAGGGCTCGGAAGAATAGATATTTTTCCACTCAAGTAGGGCACCCTTAAGGGTGCCCTACATTTTAAAATAATCATCAAAAGGCTATGGAACACAGAAATAGATTGAGAGTGGCGTTCCTCTGGCACATGCATCAGCCGTTCTACAAGGACGACCTGACGGGAAAGTATCTCATGCCATGGGTAAGGCTGCGCGGCGTCAAGGACTATTTTCCCATGGCGGCGCTCGTCGAGCGTTTCGATAATGTCAGGGTCAATTTTAACATGGTCCCGGTCCTTGTCGAACAGATAAACGACTACGTCGAGAACGAGGCGACGGATACCTTTCTCGACAAGACGGTTCTGAAGGCCGGCTCGCTGAAATTCGAGGACAGGCTTTTCATCCTGGAAAATTTCTTCAAGGTAAATTTCAAGAGGATGATAGAGCCGAACGAGAGATACCTTGAATTATTGATGAAGAGGGGTATTAAAGGGGTCCGTGAGAAAGAATTGAAGAAGGTGGCCAAGAATTTTTCGAACCAGGACCTTCTCGATCTGCAGGTCCTGTTCAACCTTTCGTGGTTCCATTCTATCAGCGTCGATGAGGACGCGAACCTGAAGGGCCTTATTAAGAAGAAGAGAGACTACAGCGAGGAAGATAAGAAGTATATCATAGCCAAACAGAGCGAGACCATGGCGAAGATCCTGCCTTTATACAGGAAACTCCAGGACGCCGGCCGCATCGAAATATCCACCACCCCTTACTACCACCCCATACTGCCGCTTATTTGCGATACTTCGGTGGCGCGCGTCTCTTCTCCCGAGATAAAACTTCCCAGGAAGAAGTTCTCGCACCCGGAGGACGCGGCATGGCAGATAGAGGAGGCCATCAGGTACCACACCGGGCAGTTCGGGAGGCCGCCGCGCGGCATGTGGCCCTCCGAAGGCAGCGTATCGGACGACGCCTTAAACCTGATGATATCCAAAGGGCTTGACTGGGTGGCTACCGACGAAGACATATTATTCAAGAGCCTTTCATTGTATGATAAACATTTCAAGGGGTTGGGGTTATTGGACAGGCGGCTCATCTACAGGCCTTACAAGTTCAAGGTCGACTCCAGGCACATATCGCTCATCTTCAGGGATAAGAATCTTTCGGACATGATAAGTTTTAGCTACAATTCATGGGAGCCTAAATCCGCGGCAGAGGATCTCCTGAGCCATTTCAGCCGTATTTCAGAGAACCTCCGGCGCGATACGGATACGGGCCTTGCGACAGTGATAATGGACGGGGAGAATGCGTGGGAATATTACGAAGATAATGCCAGGAAATTTTTCGAGACGTTATATTCCGGGCTTGATAAGGACAAGGAGTTAAAATCGTCCACGATAAGCGAATATCTGGCCATCGACCCACCCAGAAAGGCGCTCGCGAACGTATTTCCGGGTTCCTGGATCAACCACAGGTTTGAGATATGGATAGGCGATGAACAGGATAATGTTTCATGGGATTATCTCGATAATACGAGAAAAGACCTTGTAAAATTCACCCGTGATCTTCACGAAAGGCGCAAGGCCAATGGTTCCGATATACGCAGGGCGTGGAGAGAGCTTTACATAGCCGAAGGCAGCGACTGGAACTGGTGGTATGCGGGCCAGGCAGGCGCCGGGAACAATAACCCTTTCGATAAATTATACAGGACGCACCTTCATAACGTATATAAACTGCTGAAAAAACCCGTTCCGGATTTTCTGAAGAATTCTATTGCTTAATAGGCTTTTAGGGGTATAATTATGTTATGATTACACAGATTATAAAATAGATTACATAGATTAAAAATAATCGGTGTAATCATTTTTTAGAAATCTGTGTAATCAGATTGAAAAAAAGGGGGGTATATATGGCAAGACCGTCTTTTAAGTCTAATAAATCCTCTAGCCCGACCATCACCCGGGAAGACCTGACGAAGTTGATAGAAAAGAAGGCTTACGAGCTTTATGAAAAAAGGGGCCGCAAATCAGGTCATTCCGCGGAAGATTGGCTGGAGGCCGAAAGAATTATAAGGGCGAAGTTGACCAAATAATTCTTTTGAATAAAATTTTTTACTCCAAAGATAACCTTTGAGAGCATTCCTCTTATCCTTCATACCTTTATTCGTCGCCATGGATGCCATAGGCGTCCTTCCTATCTTCATCGGCTTCACCGATAATCTGAACAAAAGGGAGCGGCAGAGAATAACAAATCAGTCGATAATAACGGCTTTTTTAATAGGTATCCTATTTCTCTTTCTGGGAAAATGGATATTCAGGGTGCTCGGTGTCATGGTCATGGATTTCAAGATAGCCGGAGGCATAGTCCTGCTGGCCATTTCATTAAGGGATATACTGCAGTATGAAAAGACGATAAGGCTCTCCGCGCAGACTATGGGGGCGGTGCCGATAGGGACTCCGCTCATAACCGGCCCGGCAGTGCTGACGACCATAATAATCCTCCTGGACTCTTACGGGGTATCCATTACCGTATTCGCGTTTATGGTAAACCTGCTGATAGTATGGGTCGTTTTTTCATACGCCAGGAAGATATCGGAGATCCTCGGCAAGGCCGGCTCGAAGGCATTTTCTAAAATAGCGCATCTTCTTCTGGCCGCGATAGCCGTCATGATGATACGCAAGGGCATCATCGAGACAATAGCATATTTTACAATGACGAAACCTTAGAAAGGAAAATTCAAGATGTTCTGGATATTGATCAAGGGCGGCCCGATAATGATCCCCATAATACTGGGTTCTATTCTGGGGCTGGCCATAATAATAGAGAAACTCTGGTTATTTTACAGGACGAGGATAAACGTCCAGGATTTCACCAGTGATATATTCGCGCTTTTGAGGGCGCGGGATTTCAAATCGGCGCTTGAACTCTGTTCCAGGAACGGACAGAATCCCGTAGCGGTGACCTTCAAGGCTGGTTTAGAAAAGATGAACCTTCCTATCGGCGAGGTAGAGAAGGTCCTGGAACGCGTGGGCAACAGCCAGGTGAAATCCCTCGAGAAACACATAGGCGGCCTCATATCCGTGATAGGGATAGAGCCGCTCATGGGATTCCTGGGCACCATAACGGGCCTCATAAAGGCGTTCATGGCGTGGGAGAAGGCCGGTTCGAGCGTTACGGTGAGCGCGCTCGCTTCCGGCATATACGAGGCGATGATAACCACCGCCGCGGGATTGTCGGTGGCGGTGCCTTATTACCTGATATGCAATTTCATAATCAGCCGGACGAAATACATGTCGTATGAACTGAACGATTCCTCCATGCAGCTGGCCGAGGTATTGTCGGAGATGAAGTCTAAAGAATGATAAAGATAGAGTCGAGGAAAGATTATCTCGTGGCGCTGGAGTCGGTGGCGATGACCGACATAGTCATGAACATGTTCATATTCTTCTTCATCTCCTTCAGCCTCATATACACTTTCAACCCGACGAGGATCTCGAAAGTGGACGTGAAGTTGCCCAAGGCGTCGACCGCAGTGGCCCTCGAAGGCGCCGAACGGACGGTGCTGACGATTACCAGGAAGGGCAGTTTTTTCATGGATGACGAGAAGGTCAGCCCGGGGAAGCTGAAAGGCGCCCTGGCATCGAGATTGAAAGAGAATCCTTCGATGAGCCTCCTTTTAAAAGTGGACAGCATGACCAAATTCGATAATGTGGTGAAGGCCCTCGACGTGATAAACGAACTGAATATCAGCAAGGTGAGCGTCGCGGCTGTAAAGCAAGCGGAGAAATAGCGGAGGAATAACGATGAACATAATGATAGTGGGTTGCGGTCGTGTGGGGTCACAGCTGGCGATCCTGCTTTCACAGGAAGGATATAACGTCACGATAATCGACAGGGACGCCGAAGCGCTTAAAAGGCTGGGAACCACGTTCAATGGCGTGACCGCCGTAGGCAACGGTTTCGACGAAAAACTCTTAAGGGAACTGAAGATAGATAAACAGAACGCCTTCGTTGCGGTAACGAGCGGAGATAACACCAACCTCATGGCAAGCCAGATAGCGAAGAAGATATTCAAGGTCCCGAGGGTCATGGCCCGGGTCTACGATCCCAAGAGGGCCGATATATACAGAAAACTGGGCATGGACACGATAAGCGGGACGGCGCTCGTGGCGGCCATGATAAGGGACAAGATTGTGGAGAACCGCTTCACGAGTTATCTCGTCGAACGCGGAGAGCTCGGTGTCATCGAGATAATGGTCGATAAGGAACTGAGAGGGAAGAGGGTGAGCGAACTCACCATTCCCGACGAATTTTTAGTGGTAGTCATAGAGAGGAAGAAAGCCGTTATCATTCCGCAGCCGGACACGAGGATCGAACTCGATGACAAGCTGATGGGCGTGGTAAGGACAACGAGCTTGAAGAAAGTAAAAGATATATTCAGGATTTAGCATGCGAATTCTAACCAGGTTAGAATTGTCAGGGAGGTAATGACATGTATATAGTGATAGCCGGCGCAGGGAGAGTGGGATTTCATCTGGCGCAGAAACTGATCCAGGACAAGAACGCTGTAGCCGTCATAGAGAAGGACAAGGAGCGCTGCGAAGGTATGTCTCAGAACCTGGATGCGCTCGTCATAAACGGAGACAGCTGTGAGCCGAAGATACTGGAGGATGCGCAGGTCGAGAAGGCGGATGTGGTGGCAGCCGTCACGGCGAACGACGAAGACAATCTGATAATCTGCCAGCTCGCCAAGGAAGTGTTCGGCGTGAAACGGACGGTAGCGCGGGTAAATAATCCGCGTAATGAGCATATCTTTAGCGAACTCGGCGTCGATGTCCCGGTCAACGCCACGACGATAATAGCCAAGATAATTGAGGAAGAATCCTCATTTGAGGATTTCATAACGCTCATGACTTTCAAGCGCGGGAAACTGGCCCTCGTCAGGGTGGACCTGACGGCCGATTCGCCGGTGATAGACAAGAGCGTGAAGGAGATAAAGATCCCGGAAAATTCCGTTTTCGTGTCGATAGTGAGGGGTGACAATATCATCGTTCCGAAGGGCGAGACGGTGCTTAAAAAAGGCGATGATGTCATAGCTCTTACGACGATCGAAAACGAACAGCAGCTTTTAAATCTCCTGGTGGGTAAGGTCGAAAAATGAGGGATAAGATAAAGACGAAGATACTGGCGAAGAGCGTATTGAAAGGCGTCCTGGGTATAGGCGCGGAGATTTTATTGACGCTTGTATTCATCTCGGTAGGCGTCGTAGTATGCCTCTTATGGTGGAGTATAATTAAATGATCTTAAGGCCCGATCTGGATGATTATAAGGTCATTGGCTACTATATAGGGAAACTCATAGTGGGCATTGGACTATTGATGTCCATACCGCTCGTCATGGCCCTGGCCTACGGCGAAATGAAACCGGCGGTGGATTTTGTCTTCAGCATGTCGCTGACACTCTTCGCGGGATACCTTCTCACGCTGATATGTTATACAAAGAAGGATCTCGCAACGATGCATGCGATGTCGGTAGCCTCCATATCGTGGGTAGCCGCCATGTTTGTGTCGGCAGTGCCTTTATTCTTAAGCGGCCACTATCTTTCCTACCTGGACGCCTGTTTCGAGGCAATGAGCGGTTATGCGACCACGGGCCTGACGCTCGTTACAAACCTGGACCACATGGCCAATTCACATAATTTCTGGAGGCACCTCATGATGTTCGTGGGAGGCCAGGGGATAGTCGTCATAGCGCTCACCTTTCTCATCAAGGGGACTGCCGGCGCCTTCAGGATGTACGTCGGAGAGGCCCGCGAAGAGAAGATACTGCCCAACGTCATAGCTACCGCAAGGTTCATCTGGCTGGTGAGTATCGTCTATCTTATAATAGGAAGCGTGGCATTATCCATTTCCGGATTGATCGGCGGGCTGAAAGCTCCCAAGGCCATATTCGACGCAGTATGCCTCTTTATCGCGGCTTTCGATACGGGAGGGTTCACGCCGCAGTCGCAGAATATACTCTTTTATCACAATATCTATCTTGAGGCGATAACGGTTTCAGTGATGCTACTCGGCGCCATGAACTTCGCGCTCCACTATGCCGTCTGGACGGGGAATAAGAGGGAACTTTATAAAAATATCGAGATCCTGACCTTGTTCATAACCATGGCGGCTACATTATCCATCGTCTCGTCGGGGCTCGTGGTAAGGGGTGTTTACACCAACGCCGTCTCGTTCGTCTCAAAGGCCTTCTACCAGTTGATATCCGGACATACGGGAACCGGCTATTGCACCTTATACTCCAGGCAGTTCGTGAACGAATGGGGGCAACTGGGGATGCTGGGGCTCACCCTGGCCATGGCCATAGGCGGAAGCGTCTGTTCTACCACGGGCGCCATAAAGGTCTTGAGAATAGGTATTATATATAAAGCATTAAGGCAGGATGTCAAGAAGCTCATAATACCGGACACGGCGGTGCTCGTCCAGAAGGTACATAACATAAAGGATATCATCCTGGACGATAAACACGTGAGATCCGCCGCGATAATCCTGATCTCGTACATAAGCTTGTACCTGGTGGGGACCATCGCCGGAATGTTATGCGGCAATTCGCTCAGCGAAGCCAGTTTCGAGTCGGTATCGGCCGCGGCGAACGTGGGCCTATCCTGCGGCATAACATCTCCATCGATGCCGGCCTTATTGAAGATAGTCTATATGTTCCAGATGTGGGCCGGCAGGCTCGAGTTCATCGCCATATTTGCCCTGGGTGGAATGATATTAGCGACGTTGAAGGGGAAGAAATGAAAAGATTAAAATTCAAAATTTTGATATTTTTGTTTTTAATTTTTGCGTTGTCACTCCTAACTCCCAACTCCCAACTCATGACTTGTTACGCTGGCACTATATCGAGCAAAAATCTGATAGAGAGGGCGAACCAGATCGACGGAAGAAGGGTCACGTATGAAGGAGAGATAATCGGGGCGATCATGGATCGCGGGGAATATTCCTGGATAAACGTCAGTGATAGCAACAATGCCATAGGTATCTGGTGTAAGAGCGACATGCTTAAAGATATTAAGTTTATCGGCGATTATAAACAGCAAGGCGATATTTTGGAGATCAAAGGTATATTCAACCGCGCCTGCCCCGAACACAATGGAGAGCTGGATATCCACGCAGATAGCGTAAAAATAATAAAAGCCGGTTTTCTCACCCCGCAGAAATTCAGTAAAAGAAATCTCAAAATTTCCGCAATCCTATTCTTAGCTACTGCCTTCCTGATGCTGTTGGTCCGCTGGCGCGCCTCGTGGAAATAAGATAATTATTCTCCCTTCCATTGACACCCATATAATTATATGATAAACTTTATTATAATTATATGGCAAAAATAAGAAAAGAGAGACGCAAATTCAAACGGCTTAATGTATATCATCTGGCCAAGTACCGCCTGATCTCAAAATCCAACCAATCTCCAATAATCGCGGCCATAAAAGATATTGGCGGAGGAGGAATATGCCTGAATACGGAGGAGTATCTCCCCATAGCCAGTGTTATCCAGCTATATGTAAATTTCCCGAAATTTCCGCAGGCGATACCGGCTTTGGCCAAGATCATGTGGATAAAGAAGATAGGAAGAAAGAACAGGTACGAGGCCGGGATAGAGTTCGTCGATATAGAGCAGATATTCCGTAACGCTATAGTGAGAAGCGTAGAGGCGGTCCGTAGTATTGCCACTAAATAGAAGAAACCATAAAGAGGGGAACGATAGAAAAGAGGGCGATTTATTTTATACCTGTCATCATATTTTTGGCGTACGCCCCTTCTGTCTTCGCCGCGGATGAAACACCCTCATCATTACAGGCGGAAGCCGGGAAAGAGAATTTGAAGAGCAAGAAGACCAGCCAACCGACGATATTCCATACCGAAAAAGAGAAAGATATCTTTGCCCCCGCACTTAGCTATTTCCATCCCCATGCCGAAATATTGACATCCTACGACGATAATATCTACCAGATACATAAAAAAAGAGGCGATGTCCATACCCGGGTAACGCCGGGAGTCCAGTTCCTTCTGGGGAATAACAGGATGAGCCCGGAAGGGCGCCCCAGGACATACCTGGAATTGGACGGAGGTTATGACATACATTATTATTATGCCACAGATTCTAACTACAACATGCCTTACGTCGATTTCTTCGCGCGATGGGTTGGGCCGCATTACCGGGTGAGCCTGCGGAACGATTTCAAGAATGAGATTACGCCTACTTCGCAGTTATCGAGAGGCATTTCGGGTTTTACGGGACGCGCACGTAATTTCACCCAGGCAAATTTTAGCGTTGACTATAAAAGGACGACTCTCGAGACAGGTTATACGAGATATGAATATAGTTACGGTGCGCCGTTCAAATCAACCAGCGACTATGTTGACCAGAAGATAAATATTACGGGTTTAGTGAACCCGTCTTTCACTCCCAAGACCTTCTTTCTTTTTGAGTATGACTTCGGGGTATATGAATATACTAATAAATCCACAGACGATACTAATTATAAGTATCATCAACTTTGGGGGGGTATAAGGGGAAAGATAACAAAGAAGATTTCCGGGGACCTAAGATTCGGATATGAAATGAGAAATTCTTATTTAGCGCTGACCAAATTCAAAGATTCCGTAAATATAAGGATAGATTTGAGATATAGATATTCTCCCAAGACCACGTTAAGAATGTATGCTGCGAAGGAATCCAGGCCTTCTATTACGGTAGGAGCAGGAAGATCCGACGGATATCGCGCCGGAGTCAATTTTATACATTTTTATGGGTCCAGGCTACGCATGGATCTGGCTTTGAAATATGGCAGGGACATATATACCGATGAATTAAACGAAGATACGTATTCCGGGTCGGCGAAATTCGAATATCAATTAAATAAATGGATAGTAGCGGCTTTGGAATATCTTTATGTGCAGCGTGATTCCGAGAGAGCGAACAGTAAATATAGAGATAATGTCATTACCTTAAGCATTGGAGCGAAAATTTGAAGATGAAGAGAATTTTAAGTATATCGATTATTCTTGTTATGATATTCTCGGGTTTCGTCTCTGCCGAAAACGTTCAGGAAAAAGAGTATTCGGCGCCTCCGGAATATCATATCTCTGTAAATGATGTGATAGAGATAAGCGTGTACGAGGAAAAAGATCTCAGTAAAACAGTCCGGGTCTCCAATGACGGCACTATCACTTATCCTCTCCTGGGTACGATTTCCGTTTTGGGATTGACTCCGCAGCAACTGGAGCGGAAACTGACGGAACTTTTAGAGAAAGATTATCTTGTCAATCCGATGGTCAACGTATTCATCAAGGAATACGCCAAAGTCTTTGTCATGGGCCAGGTCAAGAAACCGGGCGCATACGAACTTAAAGCGGGAATGACCGCAGTACAGGCTATAGCGATAGCCGGAGGTATGTCGGAACTTGCTTCTCCTAACGGTACCAAGGTGATACGCAAGCGCGGCGGAAAAGAAAGAGTCTTCAATATTCCCGTAGATTCGATATTAAAAAGCGGCGATAGGTCGAGAGATGTCACATTAGAGCCAAATGACACCGTCGTCGTCCCGGAGTCATTTTTATAAGGATAAAATTATGTTACCAAATCCACAGTCCAGAGAAGTAACGCTAGAAGACTATTTTAAGGTTATCAAGAAAAGGCATAAGATAATCGCGGCTTTTCTTATCATAATTCCATTGGCGGTAGCCATCCTGGTCTTCGCCGTCAAACCCGTCTATCGCGCCACGGTAAGCGTTTTAATCGAAAAGTCCCCTCCGAAAGTGACGCAGTTCGAAGAGGTATATCAGACTCCCTATGGCGACACCCTCCAGTATTATCAGACCCAGTATAAGATATTGAGTTCGCGGGCGCTGACCGAACGCGTATTCGAGGAACTACGTCTTATCAAAGATAAGGATTTTAAAGATGCCAGGGATCCGATAAGGAAACTCTATGACTCCATCAGCATCGAACCGGTAAGGAATAGCCAGATAGTCATGGTCCACGTGGATGATACGGACCCTTTGAGAGCCAGTTCCATCGCGAACGCCTTCGCCAAAGAATACATAAAACAGGACATAGAGACGCGCAATTTAGCCACGAAACAGGCCGCGGGATGGTTGGAATCGCAGTTGGTAGACATAAAGAAAAGGATGGAGGAGTCGGAGAAAGAACTTAGTAAATATATCCAGCAGAATAGGATCGTGACCGTGCCCGATGTCGAGAGAAAGACGGAGACCCTTCTGGAGAGCCTCAAACAGGATAAGTCGAATGTCGAGACGGCCCTGGCCGAAGCGCTCAAACGCTACAAGGAAAAGCACCCGAAGATAATCGCCTTGAGGGCCCAGGCGGAGAATATCAACGCCAAGATCGAGAAAGAGACGGAGAACCTGTTGAATCTGCAGCTTAAGATGGCGCAATATAATATGTTGAAAAAAGAGACGGAATCATCCCAGCAGTTATATACATCTATACTCTCCCGCGCCAAAGAGACGGATGTCTCCGAAAAGATAGAAGCATCCAGGATCCGCGTCATCGATCCCGCCAAGGTCCCGGATATACCTTTCAGGCCCAAAAAACTTAGGGATATACTGCTCTCTATATTCGTCGCGTTGATGGCGGGCGTGGGCGCGGCGTTCTTTCTCGAATATCTGGATTCCACGATACGCACGGCCGAAGATGTCAGGGTCTATGTAAACCTGCCTTTCTTGGGGTATATCTCCACAATCGGTAAGGATATAAAGACAGAAATAGATAAAGACCTTTTATGTTATAAAGATCCTAAATGCGCTATAAGCGAGGCTTACCGTGTCATACGTACTTCCATACTTTTCGCTTCACCCGAAGATAAGCCCTTAAAAAATATTCTGGTCACATCATCCCTTCCGAAAGAGGGCAAGACCTTTACAGCGACTAACATAGCCACCATATTTTCACAACTCAATGAGAAGGTGATACTGATAGACCTGGACATGCGGCGGGGCCGGCTCGCCAATGTCTTCAACGTCGAGCAGAAGGCCGGCATAAGCGATTTTCTCGCCGGCAAGGCAGAGTTAAAAGACATTATCAAAAAGAGTTTTGTCGGTAATCTCTCCATCATTTCATCAGGGACCATACCTCCGAACCCAAGCGAACTTCTTCATTCCGGAAAGGTGGCGTTGCTTTTTGAGGAATTAAAAGCGCGCTTTGACCGTATAATCATAGACGCCCCGCCCATACTTAGCGTTGCCGATAGCTCGCTTTTGGCAAATATTGTTGACGGTGTTATCATGGTTATAAAAGGGGCCTCTTCCCATTTGAACGCCATTACACAGACGAAAGGCAAGATTATAGAGGCGAAGGGCAGGATAATAAGATCGGAAGAGCGTCGTGTAGG
>JAQUQN010000010.1 GCA_028716065.1 Candidatus Omnitrophota bacterium | reverse complement strand
CCGCAAAGAATACGCAAGCTCGTCCTTTACGCGGCGAACTTCGGCGGCCCGGATGCGATAGCACCGGCTCCGGGTATCATGGAGGAGCTTACCAATACCTCCGGCACAGCAAAGGAGAGGGAGAATAGAATAATAAAGCTGATATTGCCGGACGAATGGATAAGGGCGAATCCGGGATATATAAAGCTCTTGCCGCGCGTAGAAGAGTCGAGTACGACTGAGAACATGAAACGTCAGGCAAGGGCCATGAAAGAATGGAAAGGCGCCGGCAAACGTCTCGGGTTGATCATACAGGATACGCTCGCAATTACCGGGAACGAGGATATCGTGACGCCTCCGGGGAATTCCCTGATCCTGGCGACCCGCATCCCCAGGTCATGGCTGGTGCGCCTGAAGGGTGGCGGCCATGGCGTCATGTACCAGCGCAAGAAAGAATTTGCCGATATCATACTGACGTTTCTCGATACGCAATAAAAGACGGAGAGGGCGAATTGACCCACGTTAAACTGATAGGGACTATCGCGGCAATCTGCACCACCATCTCGTTCATACCGCAGGTAATAAGGATCTATCGGACCAGGCACGCGCGTGACCTGTCGCTTGCGATGTATCTTCTCTTGTCCTTCGGTGTATTCATGTGGATGTGTTATGGGCTCTTGATAGGGAGCGAGCCCATAATCGTCGCCAACGCCGTCACGCTTACGTTGTGCCTCTATATCATACTCATGAAATTCAGATTCGGTTAAAATAATGCACCTCAATATCTACATAGCCAGGGCAGGTTTCTGCGCCCGCAGGAAGGCGGACGCCCTGATAAAAGAGGGCAAGGTATCCGTCGCCGGGGAAGTGGTGCGCGAACCGTGGCACGAGGTCGGGGATCGCCAGACGGTCACGGTCAACGGAAGGAGAGTCGCCCTCGAAAAGAATGTTTACCTTATTGTGAATAAACCGAAGGGCGTGACCGTGACGCTCGAGGACAAGTTCGCCGAAAAGAAGATAACGGATAATATTCCGAAAAGATACGGCCGGGTCTATCCGGTAGGAAGGCTCGATAAAGATTCAAGGGGCCTCATCCTGCTTACCAACGACGGGGATCTCTGTTATCGGCTCACGCATCCGAAATTCGAGGTCGAAAAGGAGTATATTGTGCTCGTCAGGGGCGAGATCGATGAGGCCACGGCCGGCAGGCTGAAGAGAGGCATCGAATCCGACGGAGAACTTCTCAAGGTCATCTCATTGACCGTCCTCGGCACGAAGGCCGGCAAGACGAGGGTAAGGGTGATCGCGTCGGAGGGCAAGAAGCGCCACATAAGGCGGCTTTTCGACGAGGTGGGCATAACCGTCCTTGACCTCAAGAGGGTCCGTATCGGCGCTCTTGCCTTGAGCGGACTGGAGGAGGGCAGTTTCCGGGAGATGGCAAAGGACGCCATCTACCGTTTGACACTTGGTGTCCGGACGAAAGAGACGACGAGGTCCCGTCCGATAAGGAAGAAAGGGGGCAGTCATCATGAACGTAAAAAAGGCAGGCGAAGAATATAAATGTAATATCTGCGGCAATGAGGTCACCGTCACAAAAGCAGGCGGAGGAGAGCTGGTCTGCTGCGGCCAGCCGATGGAGCAGAAATGAAGAAATTGAGCAGAAACATGATAATGATATCCGCGATATGCGTTTATCTGTGGTTCTTCTGGCACTATGAACTTTTCCGGCTCGATCTCAGAGACGCGGCGGTCTCTGATATAGTGATAGTCTTCGCGCTCATCGCCATGCTGTCGGGCCTCATAGCCAGCGCCGTCGGTATCATGATGGAGAAGGCCTGGGCGAGAAAGACCTTTACGGTGCTGAACGGCATCTACCTGATGTTCGGCCTCTACCTGGCATACTTCTCCTGGAACTTCTATCTCTTCAGGGTCCCGACATGGTTCGAGCGCCTCGAGAACGCGCAGGAATATATCGCCATCGGCGTCGTGGTGCCGCTGGCGCTTTTTTATTATCTCAAAAGGTCCGAAAAAAGATAAGGAGGCTTAAGATGAACCTGGTGCCCTGGAAGGGAAAGAAGCCGTCAGATTTTGTTCACGGCCCGCTGGCCAGTTTCAAGGTTGAGATGGATAGGCTCTTCGACGATTTTTCGAAATGGCATCTTTTAAAGAAAGGTCCCGAGATATTTTCGCCGTCGGTGGAGATATCGGAAACGAAGAGCTCCTACAGCGTCAAGGCGGAGATCCCGGGCATCGACAAGAAGGACCTGAAGGTCTCCGTTTCGAACCACTTCGTGACGATAAAGGGAGAGAAGAAGCAGTCCAGAGAGAATAAAGGCAAAAATATATATTATAAAGAGACGCGTTACGGCTCATTCTATAGGCAGATGCCTTTTGAGTCCGAGATAGACAAGTCCCGTGTCAGGACCACTTTTAAGAACGGCGTCCTGGAACTCGTTCTGCCGAAAAGAAGGTCAGGCAAATCCGGCTCCGTGGATATAAAGGTAAAGTAGGGATATTGCGTTTAAAGGGTTGATTTTTTCAGTAAAGTGATATATACTTTATAAGTACTGTGTTATGTTTTACAAAAGTGGGCTAGATGATACAACTGTCAAAATTTAAATCAAGTATAGCAATATTCATTCTTTTAGCGGCCCTCCTGTGCTCAGCGCACGCTTCCATAGTATACCTGAGAAAATTCGATTTTAATGATAGTGATGCCCTGGACAAATGGGGCAAGATGATACTTAATGGCCAGGTCCAGTACATGCTCATGAAGTACGGTAAGAACGGATTCGTGGAGGCCCAGAGCGACAAGACATGCTCGGCCATCTATTATAAGATAGGATTTAAACCGAAAGACTATCCGCTCCTGAGCTGGAAGTGGAAGGTGCTTAAATTTCCGGACCTGTCGCAGGCGAAGACCGATAAAGAGAGGAACGATTACGCCGCGAGAGTCTATGTCATATTCCCGTTCCTATGTTTCTCTTCTTCGAAATTCATAGAATATGTGTGGTCGGAGGACATGCCGGTAGGTTCCGTCTACGACAGCCCCGAAGGCAATAACATAAAGATGATAGTGGCCAGGAGCGGAAAGGTGGACGCAGGGCAATGGGTTTGCGAGACGCGGAATGTATACGATGATTACCTGAAGGCCTTCGGAAAAGAGCCCAGCATGAGCGTCGGAGCGGTGGCGATAATGTGCGATGCAGATGGATCAAAATCGAGCGCGGAAGCGATATTTGACGACATAGCCATAGGAAATGAAGAGGGAATGAAGAGGAGGATCGATTAAAGATGAATGATATCAGAAAGAGAAGAAAATACCTGGTGGATAGGCCGGTGCAGTTCCGTTTCATGGGGTTGGTGGTGCTGCCGCTTCTGGTCTTATCGGCGTCATTGTACTACCTGATCTACTATTCCGTGTTCAGCGAGATCCTGATACCCGAGGCCATCGTGGCGATGCTCCTCCCAGCCATGAAGAAGGTGAATATAGTTGTGGTGATAGCCGCGCCTATATTGTTATTTCTAATTTTGAGGGCGGCCCTTATCTTCTCCAATAGGATTGTCGGCCCGATACCGAGGATAGAGAGGGAACTCGACAGGGTCATAGGCGGAGACTATTCCGTGAGGCTCAAGGTGCGCAATAAGGATGAATTGACCAGATTTGTTAACAAGATTAATCTGGTTCTGGAAAAATTGGACAGAAACCGATAGAAAACCGTCATCACAGGTCTATTATCCTTGACAATTCTCGCCCGATATTTTATCATATTCTCACCCGCTTAAAATAATATTATTATGTGGTAATAGAAAGGAATAGGCGAAAGAATGGCTAATTTCGAACCGAAAGATATCAGGAACATAATATTTTTGGGGCATTCCGGGTGCGGAAAGACGAGCCTAGTGGAGGCTATCCTCCACGGCGCCGGAGCGATATCGAAAATGGGGACAATAGAGGACGGCACGACCGTCTCCGATTATAATGAAGATGAAAAGGCCAAAAAGTCTTCGATAGGTTCGTCGCTTATGAGCTTTACTTATAATTCCAGAAAGATAAATATCATAGATACGCCCGGTTATACGGATTTAGTCGGAGAGATCGTTGGGGGGTTGAGGGCGACCGATACGGCGCTTCTGATAGTGAATGCCACGGGCGGTGTGGAGATAGGCACGGAACGCGGCAGCAAGATGTCGAAAGAGAAGGGTGTATCAAGGGCATTTTTTGTCAGCAGAATGGATAAGGAGCATGCCGATTTTGATAAATGCATGGAGGCGATAAATAAAAAATTTGGGAAGAACTGTGTGGCCGTCACTCTGCCAATAGGAAAAGAGGCATCCTTCAAGGGCGTCGTGAACCTGCTCACCAGGCAGGGTATGGACGCATTGACAGGAGATGATAAGACGCGGGTGGAAAACGCGCTGGCAGCCTTGTCCGAGGCAGTGGCGGAGACCGACGACAGCCTTCTGGAAAAGTATCTCGAGAAGGGAGAGCTAACCGGAGAAGAGCTTTGCTCCGCTTTCAGGAAGGCGATGGCGCAGGACAAGGTATCGCCCGTATTCTGCGGGTCGGCGACCAAGGGTATCGGTATAAAGGACCTGCTTGACATTGTTGTAAATTATTTTCCGTCCCCTCTCGATAAGCCGACCGTCGAGGCGGCGAAGGGCGATGGCCAGGAGAAGGTAAAGATCGATATGAAGACGGACGCGCCTTTTTCCGCACTTGTCTTCAAGACGCTGTCAGACCCATATTTAGGACAGATATCGATATTTAAAGTTTTTTCGGGAAGGCTTCAGTCAAACGCAGGATTTTATAATATATCCAGGTCCGTCAAAGAGAAGATAGGTCAGATAGTCAGCCTGATGGGAAAGGCCCAGGCTTCAGTCGATTCTGTCCAGGCCGGCGACATAGCCTGCGTCGCGAAGTTAAAAGACACCGTTACCGGCAACAGTATATGCGACGAAAAACATCCGGTCAAGTTTGATGACATAAATTTTCCGGAACCGGCGATATCGTTCTCCCTCAAACCGAAGACGCGTGCCGACGAGGACAAGATATCGACGGCGCTCCATAAGCTGATGGCGGAGGACCCGACCTTCAAGGTGACGCGCGATGAGCAGACCAAGGAGATGATAGCGTCCGGCATGGGAGACATGCACATAAACATGATGATAAGCCGCATGAAGATGCGTTATGGTGTGCATGTGGACATCGGTACGCCGAAAGTTGCCTACAAGGAGACGATTACAGGCAAAGGCGACGCGCAGTACAGGCACAAGAAACAGACCGGAGGCGCGGGGCAGTTCGCCGAAGTCTGGCTGCGGATAGAGCCGCTAGAACGCGGCGCCGGTTTTGAATTTGTAGATGAGGTCGTGGGCGGCGCCATACCACGGCCATTCATAGTAAGTTGCGAAAAAGGCATAAAGACGGCGCTGGAATCAGGGGCGCTGGCCGGATTTCCGGTGGTCGATGTGAGGGCTATTGTGTATGACGGCAAGACGCACCCCGTCGATTCGAAAGATATAGCGTTCCAGGTGGCGGCCAGGCAGGGTTTCAAAGAGGCGATGAATAAGGCCAGGCCCGTGATACTCGAACCGATAATGGACGTGGATATCGTGATTCCGGATGAATTCATGGGAGACATAACGGGCAGCCTCAATTCGAGGCGTGGAAGGGTCATGGGAATGGAGCCCGGGGAAGGGCTACAGACGATAAAGGCGAAGGTGCCTCTCGAAGAGATGTATAAATACGTTAATGAGCTGAAATCGATAACGGGAGGAAGGGGCACATACACGATGAGTTTCTCTCATTATGAGGTCGTGCCGTCGAATCTGGCTCAGATCATTATCGACAGGGCAAAACAGTCAAAGAAGGAAGAATCGGAGGAATAAATTAGAGTTTATGGGGTTTTTAGAGTTTATAGGGTTTGTAGGGTTAACCTAACGAACACTATAAACCCCATGAACCCAATAAACCCTATAAACTAACCAGTAGACTGCGAGGAGATTATGAGCGGACATTCAAAGTGGGCAACTATCAAACACAAGAAGGCGGCGACCGACGCGAAGCGCGGACAGCTATTTACCAAACTGATAAAAGAGATAACCGTTGCCGCCAGGGCCGGCGGAAATCCCGATATCAATCCGAGGCTGAGAGTGGCGATAGACAGGGGCAAGGAAGCGAGCATGCCCCAGGACAATATCGAACGCGCGATAAAGAAGGGCACGGGGCAGTTGGAAGGCGTCAGTTACGAAGACATAGCGCTGGAAGGCTACGGGCCGGGCGGCGTGGCCATATACATAGAGGCGGTCACGGATAACAAGAATAGGACCACCAGCGAGGTCAGGACCATATTCTCCAAAAGGGGAGGCAACATGGCCGGGGCCGGCTCTGTAAGCTGGATGTTCGAAAAGAAGGGCTACATAGTAGTGAGCAAGCAGACGATAGATGAGGATAAGTTGATGGGGATAGTCCTGGATTCCGGAGCCGAAGATATGGTGGTGGAGGAGGAGAACTACGCCATAAAGACCCTGCCCCAGGATTTTTATAAAGTAAAGAAAGCGCTCGAAGATAATTCCATCAAGATGGAATCTGCGGAGATATCGCTCCTGCCCAAGAATACCGTCAAGGTGGTCGGCGACGACGCCAAGAAAATTTTAGATCTGGTCAATTCTCTCGAAGAACATGAGGACGTTCAGAACGTCTACGCCAATTTCGATATACCGGACGAACTATTGAAGGAATAATGCGCATACTTGGGATAGACCCGGGATTAGGTGTTACCGGATACGCAGTAATCGAGGATTACGATTTCACGTTAGTCGAGGCGGGCGTCATAAAGACCCAGGTGAATACTCCTATCCAATCCAGGCTCAAGAAGATATATGACGGGGTCTCCGAGATAATCAGGGAACACTCCCCCGAAGTCCTGGTGCTCGAAAAGATATACTCCCATTATAAACATCCGACGACAGCCATACTCATGGGGCACGCCAGGGCGAGCATATGCCTGGCATGCGGCCAGCATAATGTCAAACTTATAAATTATCCTTCCACGAGAATAAAGAAGGCGGTGACGGGAAACGGCCACGCCTCGAAGCAGCAGGTCCAGAGGATGGTGCAGAATATATTGAGGCTCAAGAAGGCTCCGGAGC
The DNA here is from genome assembly GCA_028716065.1 of Candidatus Omnitrophota bacterium. Taxonomy (GTDB): domain Bacteria; phylum Omnitrophota; class Gorgyraeia; order 2-01-FULL-45-10; family 2-01-FULL-45-10; genus JAQUQN01. The sequence continues at coordinate 15,861 of JAQUQN010000010.1, read as the reverse complement.
CTACGGATGTTAGCGATGCCGTTGCCATGGCGCTCAGTTACTGTTACATTGAGAAGAGGCAGGGGGTAATGGGTAGAAGATCATGATCTCACACATATCGGGAAAGGTGAAGAAGAGGAAGGACTCCAGCGTCATCGTTGACGTCAACGGCATCTCTTATGAAGTCTTGATCCCGAAAGCCATCATGAAGTCCCTGGATAAGGCCTGTTCCGAAAACGGGGCCATAGAACTTGTCACCTATCACTATTACCAGATGGACCCATCGAAGGCCATGCCGGTATTGGTAGGTTTTTTAAATGATATAGAAAAAGAATTCTTTGAGCAGTTCATCACCGTATCGGGCGTCGGGCCCAAGGCCGCATGTCGGGCTCTGACTCTCGCTTTTTCGGTGATAGCGGATGCCATAGACAGGGCCGACGCGTCATTACTGAAGACCCTCCCCGGTATCGGGGACCAGAAGGCGAGGGAGATAATTGCCAAGCTACAGGGTAAGGTAGGCAAGTTCGGACTCATTCAGGACAGGGGCCTCGATGAGGTCCGGCCCGCGAAAGAGAACATAAAGGAAGAGGCGTTGAGCGTGCTCTTGCAGTTGCAATATAAGAAGAATGAGGCAAGGGAGATGATAGAGAAGGCAATTCACCGCAATCCAAAGGCCGCGTCCTGCGAAGAGATATTGAACGAGGTATACAAGGGGTCCCGCCTTCGCCAAGGCTTCGGCGGGCAGGCAGAGGGTAAATCCAATGGCTAAATCCGACATCCGGAATGCGAAATTCGAAACAAACTCCAAAATTCAAAATCCAAATAAAATAGACGGACGGGAGAAGCTGATCACCAGCCACGAGACGGATGAGGACCAGATACTCAATATTTCCTTGAGGCCCGTCAAACTTAAAGAGTTTATCGGCCAGACGGGTGTCGTCGAGAATCTGAAAGTATCTCTCGAAGCCGCGAAGAAGAGAGGCGAGCCGCTCGAACATACTCTCCTCTCAGGCCCTCCCGGCCTGGGCAAGACGAGCCTTGCGCACATCATCGCGCACGAGATGGGGACCAAGATTACGGCAACCAGCGGCCCGGCGATAGAGCGGGCCGGCGACCTGATAGGTATCCTGACCAATTTGTCGGACGGGGATATCCTTTTCATAGACGAGATACACCGCCTCTCGAAGACCGTTGAGGAGTTCATATATCCTGCCATGGAGAATTTCGAGATAGATTTCGTGATAGACAAGGGCCCATACGCCAAGACGATAAAGTTCAACCTTAAACGTTTTACTCTGATAGGCGCCACGACCCGCGCCGGCCTCCTGACCGCGCCCTTGAGGTCGAGGTTCGGCATATTCTACCACCTCGATTTTTACGAAACCTCCGACCTGGTAAAGGTGATAACCCGCTCCGCCAATATACTGAATATTTCGATCGAGAAGAACGCTGCCGAGGAGATAGCCAGGCGCTCGAGGGGTTCACCGAGAGTCGCGAACCGCCTGTTGAGGCGCGTCAGGGACTGGGTCGAGGTTAAGAGGGACGGCAGGATAACGGTGGATGCGACCGAAGAGGCGCTGAAGAGCCACGGCATAGACTCGATGGGCCTGGATAACGTCGACAGGAAGGTGCTGAACGTCATGTATGAATCTTTTAATGGCGGGCCCGTAGGGATAGAGTCCATCGCCGCCACGCTTAACGAGGAGCCGGATACGATCGTTGATATAGTCGAGCCGTTCCTGCTGAAGATCGGTTTTATGAAGAGGACGCCGCGCGGTAGGGAATTGACGAAGCAGGGATGTGAACATATGGGGTTCAAGAGAGCGAAAGATGCGCAGAAGGAGATGTTTTTCCCGCCTAAACCAGACTAGATACTTATCATGGCGGGACCCCGCCATGAAAGCATAGGGGCGGGCTTAGGCGGGGGAATTTACGATATGAATATTTTATTACACGTATGCTGCGCGCCCTGCGAGATATTTCCGGTCAAGGAATTGAAGAGAGAAGGCCACAAGATAGCAGGCTTCTTTTACAATCCTAATATCCATCCGTATTCGGAATATCTCAGGCGGAAGGCAGAGGTCGAAAAATATTCTAAATCCTCCGGCATAAATGTCATTTACGGCGATTACGATATAGAAAATTACTTCCAGCATATCGTCTATAACGAAGCGTTGGAGAAGAGGTGTCCGGTATGCTGGTGGATGCGGATGGCGGCAAGCGCAAAATTCGCGAAGGAGAACGGTTTCGAAGCCTTCACGACGACATTATTGGGCAGCCCCTTTCAGGACCACGAGGTTATAAAGAATATCTGCGAAGAGACGGCGAAGAGCGTCGGTGTAGGATTTTATTATAAGGATTATCGCCCCGGTTTTAAGAAGGCGCACGAAGAGGCAAAGTCGGGAGGTATCTACTGCCAGAATTATTGCGGATGTGTCTTCTCGGAGAAGGAAAGATTAGAATCTAAGAAAAGAAGGAATTAGTTTGTTGGGTTTATAGAGTTTTTAGGGTTATAGGGTTTATAGTGTTAACCCAATAAACCCTATAAACTGTTCGATATGATTTCTCTAGGAAAGTCGTTGATAGTGTTCGGTGTGATTCTGATCGTGATAGGAGCGGTCTTTACGATGGGAGTGAAGATCCCGTGGTTGGGCCGTCTGCCGGGAGATATCTATATACAGAAGAAAAACTTCACGTTCTTCTTTCCCATAACGACGTCCATACTCGTATCGATAGCCCTTTCACTCATATTTATTCTTTTGAGGAGAAGATGAAGAGAATATTTTATTTTATTACAGTCGTATCAGCGGTATCGTTGTTCATGGCGCCTCTTTCTTTTTCGCAGGACTCGGCTCCGGAGCGGCTCGTGAGGGTCTGCATCATAGACGGCAAGGAGGACATCTATTTAAAATTGAACGGCCCTTACAAGATATATCCGGTCAATTCCGACAGGGTCCTGATCTCGGGAAAGCGTCTGCGTGGCGAGATACGGGCTACCAAGGAAGGGCTTTCGATAAGAAAAAGGGACATAAAACAACCCGCCATAAAGATCACGGCGCTGACCGACGCCGGTATTTATCTCGACGGCAGGAGGTTCAGGGGCGAAGTCGATATCGTGAGAAAGGGCGATCTGAAGTTGATGGCCATAAACCGGATACCGATAGAAGATTACCTTTACGGCGTCTTGTACCATGAGGTCTCTCATCGCTGGCCAATGGAGGTCCTGAAGGCTCAGGCCATCGCCGCCAGGACATTCGCGTTATATCAGGCCAGAGAGAACAGGAATCAGGAGTACGACCTCCGCAGCGACATATATTCTCAGGTTTACGGCGGAAGGACTTCTGAGAAGTGGGCAACCACGCGAGCGGTAAACCTGACGAAGGATAAGGTGTTGGCCTATAAGGGAGAGCTATTACCGGCCTATTACCATGCCACGTGCGCCGGATATACGGAAGACGCCGCAAACCTGTGGAAGGTGGACCTGCCGCCCTTGAAAGGCGGCGCGTGCGATTACTGCCGCCATTCACCGCATTATAGATGGACGAAGGAAATACAACTGTGGAAGCTCGCCGATATATTGAATGAGAACGGCTACAAGATAGGCAAGATAGAGTCGGTAGGCATCATCTCCAAGAACAGATCAGGCAGGGTGGAAAAGTTAGAGGTAAAAGACGCCTCGGGCGTATCCCTGATCCTGACCGGAAAAGATTTCAGGCAGATGCTGGGGCCCAACGAGATAAGAAGTACGAAGTTCGATGTTTTGGTGAAGTGGGGCCAGCTGGTCGTGGACGGCCTCGGCTGGGGGCATGGCGTGGGCATGTGCCAGTGGGGCGCGTACGGCATGGCGAAGAAGGGTAAGAGCGCAGAGGAGATACTGAAATATTATTATCCCGGCGCCGAGATCACCACGATAGATAAGATAAAACCTAAGTGAAAATCTCCGCATTCGATTATAACCTTCCAAAAGATCTGATTGCCCAAGAACCGCATCCGAAACGTGACGAGTGCCGCTTGATGGTACTTGATCGCAACTCCAAAAATATAGAAGATAAAAGCTTCTCCGCATGTCTCGATTATATCAAGCCCGGAGACTGCCTGGTGCTCAATGACACCAGGGTCATTCCCGCCAGGCTCTTCGGAAAGAGAGGTTCCGGCGGTAAGGTCGAGATCTTCATCCTTGAGAATAAGGGCTTAGTCTGCGAGGCGCTTGTCAGGCCTTCGGGACGGCTGAAAGAAGGCGAAAAGATAATCCTGGAATCGGGGGATGCAGCCGAGATCCTGAAGAGGGGTGAGGTCGGGAGGCTTATTAAGTTTGAGAGGCCGGCAGGGGATATCATGAAAGAATCGGGGCACGTGCCGCTCCCGCCTTATATAGACAGGCCGGACTCCGAATCGGATAGAATCGATTATCAGACGGTCTATGGCGCCTCTCCCGGCGCTACCGCCAGCCCGACTGCAGGATTGCATTTTACGCGAGAATTCCTGGAGAGGGTCAAGGGTCAAGGGGCAAGGGTCATGTATGTCACGCTACATACAAGTTACGGGACGTTCGCGCCGATAAAGGAAGAAGATCTTGAGGCGCATAAGATGCACAGGGAGTATTTTGAGTTGCCGAAAGAGACCGTAGAAGCGATAAGAGAGACAAAGAGAAATGGGGGAAAGGTCTTTGCGGTCGGGACTACGACCACGCGTGTTTTAGAACATTGCGCCGATAAAATTACGGGTTACGAAGGCTATACAGACCTTTATATCTATCCCGGATACGAATTCAAGATCGTCGATCATTTGATCACCAATTTTCATCTTCCGAAGTCAACGCTGCTGTTACTGGTAAGTGCGTTCGCTGGAAAGGATTTTGTGTTCGAGGCGTATCGCAAGGCAATCGAAAAGAAATATAGATTTTTTAGTTACGGTGACGCGATGTTGATATTGTAATTAGTAACTCGTAACCCGTAACTAGTAACTCGTAAAAGGTGTCCTTCGGACCTGAATATATAAAAGTCGCGAAGCGACACAACTTACTAGTTACGAGTTACTGGTTACGAGTTACGAAAGAAGGTTCTCACTAATGTTCCAACTCATACACAAAGATAAAACCTCAAAGGCGCGGGCCGGAATATTGAAGACGGCGCGCGGCGATGTCGAAACTCCGGTATTCATGCCGGTCGGGACCCAAGGGACGGTAAAGGCCATCTCCGTCGAAGAATTGAACAGTATCGGCGCGCAGATAATACTCGGCAATGCCTATCATCTCTATCTGCGCCCCGGTATCGAGATAATAAAGAAGGCGGGCGGGCTGCATGAATTCATGAATTGGCCCGGCCCGATACTTACCGATAGCGGCGGCTATCAGATATTTTCACTCGCCGTCCTGCGAAAGCTGAGTGAAGAAGGCGCGGAGTTTTCGTCCCATATAGACGGCGCGAAACACTTCATCACTCCCGAGAAGGCCATAGAGATACAGATGGCGCTCGGCAGCGACGTAATGATGATACTTGACGAATGTGTTCATTATCCAGCCGCAAGAGATTATGTCGAGCAATCGCTGGGGCTGACGACTCGCTGGGCGAAGAGGTCGAAAGAGTATTTCGAAAGACCAAAGACCAAAGACCAAAGACCAAAGACCGACGGACGGGGAATGCTTTTCGGAATAGTGCAGGGAGGCACGTACTTAGATTTACGGAAAAAGGCCGTGGAAGATCTCGTCGATATAGGTTTTGACGGATACGCGATCGGCGGGGTCAGCGTAGGAGAACCTGAGAACCTGATTCATGAGATAGCGGACTACACCGCTTCTCTTCTGCCGGCAGATGAGGCGAGGTATATCATGGGGGTGGGGACGCCTCCAGACATGCTGGAGGCGATATCGAGCGGCATCGACATGTTTGACTGTGTAGTTCCTACGCGCAACGGAAGAAACGGCCAGGCGTTCACTTCAACGGGAGAGTTGCAGCTCAGGAACGCCGCATATAAGGAAGATTTCCGGCCGATCGACGACAAATGTGATTGTTATGCCTGCAGAACACATACGAGGGCATACATCAGACATCTATTCAACACGGAAGAATTGCTCGGTTTGAGGCTTGTATCATTGCATAATCTGCATTTTTATGTTAAACTTATACAAAATGCAAGAGAGGCGATCTCGGAAGACCGCTACGTAAAATTCAAAAAGGAATTTCTTGCTAATTACCGTAATAAAAAGGAGAGGTGAATATGAATCCAGCACAAGGCTCACTGATGAATCTCATGCCGATCATATTGATCTTTGTTGTCTTCTATTTTCTGCTCATAAGGCCGCAGAAGAAAGCGCAGCAGGAGCATAAAAGGATGCTCTCGGAGCTGAAGAAGAACGATGAAGTCATAACATCCGGAGGTCTTCACGGAGTTATAGCGAACGTGAAAGATGCGACAGTAACTCTTAAGGTCGACGATAATGTCAAGGTGGAGATACAGAAGAATTCCGTATCTTCGATAAAGCGCAAGGCGTCGGAATAGTTCGGAGGAGACGGATGAACAAGAACCTGCAGTGGAAGTTACTGGGTATAGTAGCCATCGCGGTATTCGCGCTATGGAGCGTGTGGCCGCCATTTACCATAAAGGATAAGAGCGGTAAGGTCATTCAGAAGGGCAAGATAAACCTCGGGCTCGACCTGCAGGGCGGCATGCACGTCGTATTGCGGGTGGATATGTCCAAGTTGCCCGCGGACGCCAAAAAGGACGCGCTTGAAAGGGCGATCGAGATAATAAGGAACAGAATCGACCAGTTCGGCGTGGGTGAGATGGCGATCCAGAGGCAGGGCAAGGACCGCATCGTCGTCCAGCTTCCGGGTGTGACGGATAGAGAACGCGCGCTTGAACTGATAGGAAAGACAGCGCATCTTGAATTCAGGCTCGTTTCCGATAATGTGGAGGACCTCAAGAAGGCCCTCAATAATGAAGCGGTGCCGGGTTATGAGCTGAAATACATGGAGACCGAACGCGGCGGAAAAGAGCCGCTTCTGGTAGCCAAGGACGCCGAGCTTACAGGAGACTGCATAGTTAACGCCAAGACGGAATTCAGCTCGCGCGGTTTCGGAGAGCCGTACGTGTCGCTGACGCTGAATTCCAAGGGTGCCGAAACGTTTGCAAAGATCACGGCGGCGAATGTGGGCAAGCGCCTGGCGATAGTGCTTGACGGCAAGGTCCAGTCCGCACCGGTTATCCGCGAAGCCATACCGTCCGGACAGGCGCAGATATCCGGCAATTTCTCCGTCGAGGAGGCTAATGACCTCTCCGTCGTATTGAGGGCCGGCGCCCTTCCCGCTCCCGTCGTTGTGGAAGAGGAGAGGACGGTGGGGCCGCTACTGGGAGCGGACTCGATAAGAAGCGGTTTACGCGCCACCCTGATAGGCGCGCTCCTGACTTTTCTCTTCATGATATTCTATTACCGCCTCGCCGGCGTGATAGCTAACATAGCGCTTGCCCTGAACCTTCTTCTGATACTGGCGTGCCTGGCCATGTTCAAGGGCACCCTCACGCTGCCTGGCATAGCAGGCTTGATATTGACCATAGGTATGTCTGTCGATGCCAACGTCCTCATATATGAACGGATAAGGGAAGAATTGAAGCTGGGAAAGTCTTTGAGGGCGGCCATATCGAGCGGATATCACAGAGCATCATCTGCCATAATAGATTCAAACCTGACCACTATCGTGGCTGCCGTGCTGATATTTAAATTCGGCACCGGCCCTATAAGAGGATTTGCCGTAACGTTGACGATAGGTCTATTGGCCAACCTCTTCACGGCGGTGACGTGCACGAGGGTCATATTCGAACTCCTGTGTGAGCAGTTTGGTCTGGCAAAACTGCACATGATGCAGTTCTTCCGCGCTACACACATAGATTTCATCGGCAAGCGCAAGTTTTGCTATATATTGTCCGCGGTGGTGATCGTGGCCGGCCTTGCCATCTTCTTCATGCGCGGCGAAAAGAATTTCGGGGTCGATTTTTCCGGCGGGACGCTGCAGCAGTATGTATTCGATAAGCCGGTTAAGATCGATACGATAAGAAATTCCCTGAAATCGCTGGGGTATGGAGGCGCCTCCATACAGCAGTACGGAAATCAAAAAGAGGTAATAATAAGGACGCAGACCGATATCTCCAAGGACCTGACAAAATTATTCAAAGAGCAGTTCAGGGATAATCCGTTCCAGATACTGAGGGTGGAGACCGTAGGTCCAGCAGTCGGTAAGCACCTGAGAGGCAACGCGACCATGAGCCTCGTCCTGGGCATGGTGGGCATACTCATCTATATCATGTTCAGGTTCAATTTAAAATACGGGATAGCCGGTGTCGTAGCCATATTCCATGACGTGATCATAGCCATAGGGGCCCTGGCGCTCACGGCAAGACAGTTCGACCTTACCATAGTGGCGGCCTTGCTTACCATCGCGGGTTATTCGATAAACGATACCATCGTCATATACGACAGGATCCGGGAGAACATGCGGCTTGTCAAGAAAGGCGGGCTTGCAGATGTCATAAACTTGAGCGTGAACCAGACGCTCTCCAGGACGATACTGACTACGGCGGTCACCATGCTTACAGTGGTATCTCTTTTATTGTTTGGCGGAGAGGTCCTGAACGATTTCGCTTTCTGCCTGTTCATAGGCTTCCTGTCGGGAGTCTATTCGACCGTTTATATAGCGAGCCCTCTGATATTGTCATGGCAGAGGAAGATAGTTACAAAGAGATAATATTACAACAACGGAGATAATGGGGAATAACAAGGGTTACGAGGCAGGGGAGAAAGGCTCCCGCGTCAGTGTTCTGGTGAACGGGCTCCTCTTCCTGTTCAAAATATTCGCCGGTGTAGTTGGCCATTCGCAGGCCATGATAGCGGATGCCATGGATACGCTGGGAGATGTCGCCACGAGCACCGGCATGATAGTGGGGTTCAGGATAGCGAAACAACCGCCCGATCCCGAACACCCGTACGGCCACGGCAAGGCCGAATCGATAATAGCGAAGTTACTCGCCATAGTCCTGATTGGCATAGGCGTCAAGGTTGCGTACAATGCGGCCCACGCGTTGTTTTTCCATAACTTCTATAGACCCGGCCTTATAGCCCTCATCGCCGCAATCGTCTCCATCATCGTCAAGCTCGGGCTTTTCCGATACACCAGCCTTTTAGCGAAGAAAATATCCAGTACGAGCATGGCCGTCTATTCATGGAACATAGCCACGGATGTGTTGTCATCCCTCATAGCGCTCATCGGCATAGCCGGCGCGCGTTTAAGCAGTAATCTGGCGCTGCTGGATCCGGTAGCGGCGCTTCTCCTATCGGGGCTCATAATAAGGACGGGCGCCAAGGGATTTCACCGGGCGTACGATGAGTTGATGGACGCTGCGCCGTCAAAGTCCGTCATAGAGGGGATAAAAAAGATAACATTGATGAATAAGGATGTAAGGTCCATAAATGACATAAAGGTACGCAAGATGGGGCTCGACCTCATGATAGACATGACCATCGGCGTGGATAAAAATATTTCGGTCGAGAAGGGCCATATCATAACCGATCAGGTAAGGAACGATATCCTGAATAGGATAGATACGGCCAAGGAAGTCTTCATTCATGTCGAGCCGTTCAAATGACATGTTGCTGAAGCGCCCCTTTAGGCATTCAGAAGCCCTGGCGTGGGAGACGAAAGAAGGAGGTTAAAATTGCGCAAGATATGGCGAATCAAGGACCCGAATCCGGCAGGCCAGGATAACCTGGCAAGGAATCTGAATATATCCAAGGTGACGGCGCAGTTACTCCTCAATCGCGGCATAGAAACAGCTAAAGAGGCAAACGAGTTCCTCAAGTGTTCGCTTTCGTCCTGCCACGACCCATTTATCTTGAGGGATATGGATAAAGCGGTTTCGCGCATCAAGAAGGCCATTTCCAGCAAGGAGAAGATACTCGTCTACGGTGATTATGACGTGGACGGTATCACGGGAGTGGTGGTGGTCTATTTCACGCTTAAGAACCTGGGTGCCATAGTTGAGGCATATATCCCGAACAGGATCGAAGAAGGTTATGGGCTTAACATGGAAGCCATAAAAAGGGCGCATGAAAACGGAGTATCGCTGATAGTTACCGTAGATTGCGGCATAGGTTCTTTTAAAGAAGTGGAATATGCCGCGTCTTTAAAAATAGAAACTATAGTGACCGACCACCATGGTATAGTCGAGGACCGCCTGCCTTCCGCATATGCCGTGATAAACCCGCTGCAGAGGTCCTGCAAGTACCCTTTCAAGCACCTCGCCGGCGTAGGCCTGGCTTATAAGCTGGTAAAGGCCCTTTACGAAAATACACCGTTCTTCGCGGAGGACTTTCTGGACCTCGTGAGCCTCGGTACCGTGGCCGATGTCGTCCCGTTGATAGGCGAAAATAGGGTCCTTACCAGGTATGGTATTTCGGAATTGAATTATAGAAGCAGGGTGGGATTGAACGCCCTCATAGACGCCTCGGGCCTGAATGGTAAAGAGGTTACGAGCTGGCACATAGGATTCATCCTCGGCCCCCGTATAAACGCCATGGGAAGGGTGGGTTCTCCCCAGAAGGCGGTCGAACTGCTCCTGGCCAACAATTATGAGCATGCCTCCGGCCTGGCGACGACGCTCAATACCGAGAACAGGAACAGGCAGAAGATAGAGGCGAGGATACTTGACGAGGCGCTGGCGAAGGTAGAGAAAGAGGTGAACTTCAGGCACCATCGCGTGATAGTCCTTGCCGGAGAGAACTGGCATCCGGGAGTCATCGGGATCATAGCTTCGCGGTTGGCAGAAAAGTATTACCGTCCGGCGATATTGATATCTCTGGATGGGAAGATGGGCAAGGGGTCGGGCCGCAGCATAGAAAAATTCCACCTCCTGGAGTATCTCGTAAAATGCAGGGAACTCCTCATAGGTTTTGGCGGACACGAGGCGGCCTGCGGCATAACCATAGAGAAAGACATGATAGACAGATTCAGGGATAAGATAAATCATGAAGCCGCCAGGGAGGCCAAGGAAGAGATATTCAGCCCAAAGATCGATATCGACATGGACATTCCCCTGAACTTACTGAAGGAGAACATTATAACGGAGATAGAGAACCTTTCGCCGTTCGGCACGGAAAATCCGCGGCCCATCCTGGTATCCCGGAACCTAAAGATCAAAGACAGGCCCCGCCAGATAGGGAGGGGTGGCTTCAAGATGTGGGTTACGGATGATAATATAACGTGCGAGGCGGTAAGTTTCGGAAGGCAAGGGCTCGAAATACCCGAACCGGGCTCCGGAATAGACCTGGTCTATACCCCATCAATGAACAGTTGGCAGGGGCTTTCGTCCATTCAGCTTGAGCTTAAAGATATAAAGATGTAAGGTATAAAAAAGTTAGCTTATTAGTCTTGCCTTGCTCTTCTTTGTCGGGTATACTTCATAATAGATACAAGTTGGTTCTTTAAATACAGGAAGTGTTTCAAGCGATAAAGGCAAACCATTCGAAAGAGTGGGACGCAAAGCTGACGGGCCTAAGCCCCTGAAGATAGGGGTAAGGCGGCTGAGTTACCGAACTGAACGAAAGCTTTGCCGGCATTGTCCGGCATTTTTTTCGCTCCTTTTCTTTCGGGGTGTTTGCCTAGACCATAGTGGAGGAGCGAAAAATGAGAGCTTATAATTTTAAAAAGATAATATCCGGCGTAGTGATATTTCTCCTTATCTGTACCTCCTGCCTGGAGCCAGCCGGCGGCATAACCGGTATCGGCCTAGAATACCCTCTATTCCAGAAAGGGGTGTGTTATGTCACGTGGTCTAAGGAGACTTTCGCGACCCCTACGTCTGACCAATCTATCAAGAATATGGCAGAGGCCAATATCGGCAGCGTGGCGATAGTGGTGACCTGGTATCAGGACGAGTATAATTCGTTCCAGATCAAGGCTACCGACCGCTCGCCATCTGACGCCAGTATCAGGCATGCCATAAGGAAGGCGCATAAGCTCGGCATATCGGTCATGCTGAAACCGCACGTCGACCTGATACACCAGGACGGCGTTACGCGTTCGGACATAGGATTTCAGGCAGATGATGAATGGCAGAAATGGTTCAAGGCTTATGAGAATTTCATAGTCCATTACGCCAGGATGGCCGAAGAGGAGAAGGTGGAGTTCTTCTGTATAGGGACAGAACTGGCCTTCACCGCCACCAGGAAGGACCTCTGGAAAGGCCGCATAATCCCGGCCGTGAGAAAGAGGTTCTCGGGCCAGCTAACTTACGCGGCTAACTGGGATGAGTATCGGGATGTCGGATTCTGGGACGACCTCGATTATGTCGGCATAGACGCGTATTTCCCCTTAGCCGACAAGCCGGATCCGACCTATGAAGAGATAAAGGCGGGATGGCAGAAGTGGTATAAAGAGATCGAGGCATGGCAGGCCGGAATAGGCAAGCCCATCCTCTTTACCGAATGCGGTTACGCGAGCGCCGACCACGCCGCCATGAAGCCGTGGGATGAGCCGATGGGCGGGAAGCCCAACCTCAGGGTTCAGGCCGACTGTTACAGGGCCCTCTTCGAGACCTTCTGGGGCAAGCCGTGGTTTTACGGGATCTACTGGTGGAACTGGAATACATATCCAGGTTCGGGCGGCGAGAACAACCGTTCATTCACTCCGCAGAATAAACCGGCCCTCAATTATGTAAAGATGTGGTACAGCCGTACGCCGACGATGATAGCGGCGCTGGATAAGACAGACAGAGAGCTGAACGCGCGGCTGGAGCTGGAATCGGAGATGATGAGCCGGAAGGCGAAGGACGGGTCCAGGAACATATCGTCCACCGGCGAAATGGCAGGCCAGAAAAGAACTTTTGGCCGGGAGGGTTATAGATAAGAGCATGTTTAAGGTTGACATAGTACGCAGGACGTAATATTATGGTATCCGTGTGAAGGGGGGAGGGGCTTAAAGCGTGCTGTGCGGGTATCAGAATAGTCCATTCAAGGCGGTTTTCTCGATGAGAAGACTGCCTTTTATTTTTATCTTCCTGTCGCTCCTGGCCGGCGTGATACGCGCGGACACGGCGGAAGACTATCTCATGCAGGCGGACATGTACTTTAACCAGGGTGTATATGACGAAGCGATAAAGAAATTCGAAAAGTACCTTGAATACGACTCTTCCCAGAAAGACGTCTATAATAAGATGGGCGTCGCCTACCTCCAGATGGGAAATTATGACAATGCGGCGCAGTCCTTCACAGAGGCCATAAAGCTCGATCCCAATGACCCGGATGCCTACAATAACATGGGCCTGGTTTACCTGGAGAAGTCTGAGCCGGACCGGTCGATCGAATATTTCAAGAAGGCGATCCAGATAAGCCCGACGAGCAACGTCGGTTATCATAACCTCGGGTTGGCCTTTTTCAAAAAAGGGGATATGGACCAGTCGATAGAATATTTTCAAAAGTCGCTGCGCTATAATGAGGACTCTCCCTCGGTCTACAATATACTCGGTTTCATATATGTCCAGAAGAAGATGTACGATAGCGCGATAAAGTGTTTCCAGCGGGTCACGTACCTTGAGCCGGCCGGGGGAGTTGGCTACTACAACCTCGGAATGGCCTACGACTCCGCCGGAGATTACGATAAGGCCGTAGCAAATTTCACCACAGCCATCAGGCTCGACCCCAGAGACCTGGACGCCTACAATAGCCTCGCCCTTGCCCTGGCCAAGAAAGGCGATTACGAAAAGAGCGAGGAATATTTTCTGAAGTATATTGCCCTGGCGCCGGGTAACGCCTCCGGATATTACAATCTTGCCGTCGTATATGATGATAAGGGCGATTATGAAAAGGCCATGGAATGTTATGAGGCAGCCATCCAGATAGACCCAGATAGGGTGGATGCCTACAATAACCTGGGCCTTATATACGATAGGCTCGAAAAGTATCAGAAGGCGATAGAAGCGTACAACAAGGCCCTGAAACTGAATCCTAAAGACGAAAGCATATATGACAACCTGGGCCTGGTCTATTATAGGATGGAGGATTACGGTCAGGCGGAAGAGTGCTGCGCCAAGGCCCTCGAGATAAATCCGGACGACCCGGATGCCTACAATAATCTTGGCAGGATCTGTGCCAGGAAGGGGGACTACGATAAGGCGCTGGAATATTTTTATAAGGCCGCCAAGATCGCGCCCGAAAGGGCCGATATCTTCAATAACATAGCTCTCACTTACGATAACAAAGGCGATGTTGCCAGGGCGGTGAAGTATTATGAAAAGGTATCGGAACTGGAGCCGGATCATCCGGATATCTACAAGGTCCTGGGCGCGACATACGATAGATTGGGAGATTATTATAAGGCGGCCGCTTATTATGAAAAGTATGTTAAATTGTTCTCCCGCGATCCAGGTGCCTTTAACGACCTGGGCCTGGTCTATGATAAGATAGAATCCAGGGATAAGGCCATATACTGTTATAAAAAATCCATTGCTCTGGACCCGTCGAAACCGAACGCCTACAACAATGCGGGGCTAGTCTACAGTAAGATGGGTAGTTTCGACAGGGCGATAGAGTATTTCGACAAGGCCATAGCGATAGACCCCGAAAGGGCGGACGCGTATAATAACATGGGTATCGTCTTCAGCCGTAAGAAGAATTACGCCAGGGCGATAGATTATTTCAAAAAGGCCTTGAGCCTGAACCCCAATTACCCCGATATATACAATAACCTGGGCCTGGCCTACGCCAGGCGGAGGGATTACCGCAAGGCTACGGACTACTTACGCAAGGCGATAGCGGATGATCCCAAAAATGTCCTGGCCTATTTCAACCTCGGCCTTATATACGATGAAAGGGGCGACTACGATAATGCCGTCAGGTATTATGACAAGGCGCGTGAACTGGACCCGAACAACGCTCACGTCTATTTTAACCTTGCGGCGTTATATAAGGAGAAGGACCCTGGAAGGGCGATCACTTATTTTGAAAAGGCGATACGCCTGGACCCGAAAGACGCCAGTGCCTACTATTATCTGGGTATCATATATACCTACACGAAGAATTGGGGCAGGGCGTCCAGTTATTTGAAGAAGGCGATAGAACTGAATCCGAATATAATAGAGGCATACCTGTTTTTAGGATTGGCCGATATAAACAAGAGCGACAGGAAGGGCGCGTTAAAGCAGGCATCCAGGCTGCGTGAACTTGGCAAGGACGATCTCGCCTCGCAGCTGGAGGCCCAGATCAAGAGCTCTTCCATTTAAAAAACAAAGAAAGGGGCATGTATGAAGATGAAGGTTGTGGTTCGCGCCATATTGGGCGTGGTCTTTTTGGCGTCAGTGAACGGTTGGGCGGCTCCTGAAGCCGGCCATGGAGATTTCATTTACAGGGAAGGGCCGCGGCTCATGCTGCACGGAAAGCCCTTCAGGTATGTCGGAGCCAACACATATTACATGATGGTCTATTCGGCCGCGCCGGAGATGAGGAAGTATATCGATGAGGTATTTGCCGACGCCAAGGCGATGGGCGTGAAGGTGATCCGCGCATGGGCCTTCAACGACGGCAAGCGGCAGTGGAACGTCCTGCAGACGGCCCCCGGCTCTTATAAAGAGGGCACGTTCGCGGGCTTGGACCGGGTCATAGCGAAGGCGAAAGAGAACGGGATATATCTTATACTGACCTTCGGAAACAACTGGCATCATTACGGGGGCGCGAAACAGTACGTGGACTGGAGCTCGACCGCCAAGAAGAAAGAACACGACGAATTCTTTACCGACGAAAACTGTAAACGTTATTTCAAGGACCACATCAGCGCGCTCTTGAACAGGGAGAACACGATAACCGGGATCAAATACAAGGACGACCCGACGATCCTCGCCTGG
>JAQUQN010000009.1:5833-23089 GCA_028716065.1 Candidatus Omnitrophota bacterium | reverse complement strand
CATTGCCATCTGGATTTTAAAGATTTCGATAATGACCGGGATGAGGTCATAGCCAGAGCTGTAGATTCCGGAGTGGGCAGGATTATAAACGTCGGCAGTTCCGCGGAAGGGAGCCGACGTTCGGTGGAACTTGCCAAAAGATACGATATCGTATATGCCTCCGTCGGAGTCCATCCACACGACGCAAAAACCGTTACCGATAAGACAATAGAGGAATTAAAATCGCTTGCTACCGAACCAAAAGTGGTCGCCATCGGCGAGGTAGGCCTCGATTACTACAGGAACCTCTCTCCTAAGAATGAGCAGATCAAGGCGTTCAGAAAATTTATTCATCTGGCCAAAGACCTCGATCTGCCGATAATCCTCCATTCAAGGGACGCCGACACTGATATGCTGAATATCCTCGAAGAAGAGAAGACAGATGGCTTGAACGGCGTCATGCATTGTTTTTCGGGAGATGAAGGATTTTTGAAAAGATGCCTCGACATGGGATTGTACGTCTCATTCACCTGTAATCTGACATTTCGTAATGCGAAAAAATTGCGCGAAGTGGCAAAGAAGATGCCCGTGGAGAGACTTTTGCTGGAGACCGACGCCCCGTTCCTGGCGCCCGAAGGCCATAGGGGCAAGAGGAACGAATCCTCATACATGACGGTCCTCGTGGATGAGTGGTCCAGAATTTTGAAATTATCGAAGGAAGATATCGCGAGGATAACCACGCATAACGCAAACAGGCTCTTCAAGCTGAATATTGGAGAAGATGCAAAAATAGCCTATCCGATCCGCGATTCCATCTATTTGAATATAACGAACGAATGTACCAATAGTTGTGATTTTTGTATACGCAATACCACGCCGTTCATCAAGGGGCATAACCTGCGTCTGGCGAAGGAACCTTCCGTCGGAGAGATACTTGAGGCAATAGGTGACGGCGCCAGATATAAGGAGGTAGTCTTCTGCGGTTACGGCGAACCTACCTGCAGGCTCGATGCGGTGAAAGCGGTTTCGAAAGAATTGAAAAAGAAGGGCGCCAGGGTGAGGATTGTGACCAATGGCCATGGAGATCTCATAAATTCAAGGCCGATAGTAAAAGAACTCACCGGCCTGATCGACAGGGTATCGGTGAGCCTGAACGCGGAGAGCGAAGGTAAATACAATGATATCTGTAAACCGAAGTTCGGAACTAAGGCTTATGGCAGCATTCTGGATTTCATAAAAGAGTGCGTTGACGCAGGCATCGAGACGGAAGTGACGTGCCTCGACCTTCCCGGTGTCGATGTGAAAAAATGCGAAAAGATAGCGAAAGATTTGGGCGCTACTTTCAGGTTGCGGTCCTACGGAGTAGTTGGTTAGGCGGTTATGGTTACGATGCCCGTTTCGTAATTGGGTTACGGTATTCGTCTTTTACGTAACCGTTACCTTAACCGATACGGGCCTCGTTACCCTAACCTTATCCGAATTAATATATGAATAAATTCATAATATTTATTAAAAAAGAACGATTATACATCCTCCTCCTGATATTCATAATATTGCTGAACGTGCTCATGGCTGTTTCGGGAGACGTGAAGGTAAAAGGGGAGCAGAATAGAGCAAAAGAGGCACAGGAAGAAGTCTTGCAGCGCGAGAAGATGGAAGAGGTATTGCGCGATAACAGGTTCCTGGCGCTCCTCTTCAGCCTGGCGTCGCTTCTTATCCTGGCGGTGCTGTTCCTGGGGATCGTCATAGACGCGATGCTGATAGGTTTCAGGCTCGGCGGGAACAGGCTCGAGATGGCAACGCGTGAACCGGGCCCGGTAAGATGGAACGTGTGGGACGTCGCGAAGGTGGTGATACTCTTCCTCTTTTTCGGCTACATGATCATAATGATAGAGTCGCTTCTACTGGGAACCTATCCGTCATTGAAGGACGACAACTTCAGGATGATATTGAATTCCTCCATACTTGACGTGATGGCCGTCGTCTTCATATTATATTTTACCGTCGGGCAATATAAAGAGAACATCCTGTCGCTCGGGCTGACGTTCAAGAATTTCTTCAAGAACGTATTTTACGGCATAACGGGCTACATAGCCGCCGTCCCGGCTCTGATAGGGACGCTTGTCGTCATAATCTTTATCATCAACATCACTAAATACGTCCCGGAAAAACAGGCGGTGGTGGAGATGTTCATGAAAGAGAAAAATACGGCCTTTCTGATATATTCCGGTATATTCACGTCCCTGATAGGGCCCCTCATAGAGGAACTCTTCTTCAGGGGCTTCATGTACAGCGCTTTTAAGAAATATATAGGTATCTTCTGGGCGATGCTCTTCACGTCGGTCGTATTCGCGGTGCTCCACACCAACGTGGTGGGATTCGTGCCGATAGTGATACTGGGGATGCTCTTGGCGTATTTATACGAGAAGACGGGATCGCTCGTGTCATCGGTGACGGTGCACGTGATACATAATTTGAGCATGGTGTTCTTCGTGTTTTTGTTGAAACAGGTCAGGGTGTAAATAAAAAATCAAGGTTGAGGTCAAGATTAAGGTTAAGATCGAGACTTCTTAACCTAAACCTCAGCCTTAACCTATACATGCAAAATCATATGACTAAAGTCGCAATAGTGAGATGCGAAGATTACGGAGGGGAGCGCGTATTTGACGCTGTCAAGCGCGCTATTGACCTCGTAGGCGGGATCGAGAAATTCGTGAAGCCGGGCATGAAGGTATTGCTGAAGCCGAACCTTCTTTCGCCCAGGCCTCCCGAAGACGCCGTTGACACGCATCCGGAGGTGGTGAGGGCCGTCGTGCGGCTGGTCAAGGACACGGGCGCGGTGCCCATAATAGGAGACTCTCCCGGAGGATACGGGAAGAACGTGGACGAGGTCTTCGATGTCTCCGGCATGCGCAAAATGGCGCAGGAAGAGGGCGTGGAGCTGGTGAAGTTCACCAGTTCCAAATTCGTCGACGGTATTCCCATAAGCCGCTACATGTTCGACTGTGATTGCGTGATATCGATACCCAAGCTCAAGACCCACTGTATAACGGTATTGACGGCGGCCATAAAGAACATGTTCGGCACGGTCACCGGAGTTTACAAGGCGGAGTGCCATTCGAGGGCGCTTAAAGATGAGGATTTTGCAAAGACGATAGCGAAGGTCTACTCCGTTTCGAAGCCGCACCTGACCATTATCGATGCGATAGTGGCGATGGAAGGGGACGGCCCATCAGCCGGAAAGGCAAGAAAGATGAACCTTGTCATGGCCGGAGACGATGCCGTTGCCATCGACGCTGTAATAGCCAAGATAATGGGGCTGATACCGTTCGACATCCTTGTTACCAAGGAGGCGTCTGCGATGGGCCTGGGCGAGGCGGACCTGGCGCAGATAGAACTGGCGGGGGACGATATCGGGACTTTTGTCGCGAAAGATTTTAAGCTGTCGCGGGCCACGCCTCTCAGGTTTTTACCCAGGCCGGTAGCGAAAGCGATAGGAAATTTCGTAAGGTTCAAGCCATATATAGATATAGAGACGTGCACAGGGTGCAATCTCTGCAAGATAAGCTGCCCGGTGGATGCCATCACGTCCGATAAGAATATTTGCAGGATAAACTACAAGAAGTGCGTCCGGTGCCTCTGCTGCCACGAGGTCTGCCCTTACAAGGCGATCTCCATCAGGCGCAACGCGCTGACAAGATACGTGTGGGGATGAATTAAGTGTAAAGTGAAAAGCGAAAAGCGCAAAACCAAAGTGTAAAATTTTAAACTTTACGTTTTTCGCTTTACACTTTACGCTGACTTATATATAACGAGGAGGAATGATGCCGGTTGAGACGATAAGATGGAAGAATGGGAAGATACGGTATGTTGACCAGACACAATTGCCGACGAGGCTGAAGTTCGTCGAGTGCGGCGATATAAAAAGGTTCTGGAAGGCGATCAGGAACCTGGAGGTAAGGGGCGCTCCCGCGCTCGGCATCGCCGGCGCGCTCGGCGTCATCTTAGGCATGCAGCATTCCAGGGCGAAGAATTTCCGTTCTTTCATAAAAGAACTTGGAAGGGTGATAAGATTTTTGGCGTCGTCACGGCCGACGGCGCGGAACCTCTTCTGGGCGCTCGAGAGGATGGAAGAGACCGCCATGGAGAACAGGTCCAGGCCAATAGGCGTCATAAAAGAGATCCTTTTAGAAGAGGCGCGCCGGATAATAGAAGAGGATAAATCGGCCTGCCGCGAGATGGCACGGCATGGCGCAAGCCTCGTCAGGAAAAGAGACGCGATCCTGACGCATTGTAACGCGGGAGGGCTAGCGACGGCGGATTACGGGACGGCACTCGGAGTCTTATTCGAAGCGAAGAAACAGGGCAAGCGTATAAAGGTTTATGCAGACGAGACGCGGCCGCTCTTACAGGGCGCGCGGCTCACCGCATGGGAACTGATGCACGAAGGCATCGATACGACATTGATCTGCGATAACATGGCTGCCAGCCTCATGGCGAAGGGCAGGATAGACAAGATCTTCGTCGGAGCGGACAGGATCGCCTCGAACGGCGATGCCGCCAATAAGATAGGAACATACAACATAGCCGTTCTGGCGAGATATCACAAAATTCCTTTTTACGTGGTTGCCCCCGCCTCGACTTTCGATTTCAGCCTGAAGACGGGGAAGGACATACCGATAGAAGAGCGGAGCGCCGGCGAGGTGAGGACGGTTCTCGGCAGGATAGAGATAGCGCCAAAGAATGTGAAAGTCTATAACCCCGCGTTCGATGTTACGCCGAATGAACTGATAGCGGCAATAGTGACGGAGAAGGGTATATTCAGAAAACCGTATGGCCGAAGTTTGCGAGGGGTTAAGGGTAAATGAAGATAAAAGATATCGGTGAGATAGGACTGATCAAGCGGATTGCTAAAGGCGTCAAGCTCGACAGGTCTGTCGTCGAGGGGATTGGCGACGATACGGCAGTACTCAAGTGGACGAAGGATAAATATCTTTTATTCACCTGTGACATGCTCATCGAGGACGTTCACTTCAAGTTGAATAAGGCAAAACCATATCAAATCGGATGGAAGGCGCTCGGCCGCAATATCAGCGATATAGCCGCGATGGGAGGCATGCCCAGGCACGCGGTGATCTCGATAGGCCTGAACCCGAAATATCCCGCGTCATTATTGGACGGCATATATAAAGGCATATCGGCGCTCGGGCGGAAATTCGGAGTAAATATCGTCGGAGGCGATACGTGCAGGTCGGAGAAGCTGGTTATCGATATATCTTTGATCGGTGAGGTCGAAAAGAAGAATCTCCTCACGCGCCGAGGCGCCAAAGTCGGGGACGTGATATTCCTCACCGGTTCCATCGGTGGCTCCATAAAAGGCAAACACCTGAATTTTGTTCCGAGACTGGATGAATCGCGCAAATTAACCAGGAACTTCAGGATAAATTCCATGATAGATATTTCCGACGGACTGGAGCTCGATCTATGGCGGATATTGGAGTCGAGCCGCGTGGGTGCCAGGATATACCAGAACATGATTCCGCTTTCGGCATCCGCCGATTCTTTCAGGGATGCCTTGCGCGAAGGTGAAGACTTCGAGCTTCTCTTTACGATGGATGTAAAGGAGGCGAAGCGGTTCCTGATATCCGAACGCGTAAGGATAAAGGCGCCCGTCACACTCATAGGCGAGGTCATGGACCGAAAATACGGTTACAAATTGATCACGACGGATGGGAAGATAGAGAATCTGAAAGCGAAGGGGTATCTGCACTTTTGAAGACCATATCGAAGAGCGTAGAAGAGACGATAGGGATAGGAGCGAAGCTGGCGGCGAAACTGAAGAGAGGCGATGTCGTTGCCCTCGTCGGAGAACTCGGCTCGGGCAAGACGGTCCTCACGAAGGGGATAGCAAAGGGCCTCGGCGTCAAGGACGTCCGTTACGTCAACAGCCCCACATTCGTTATCATAAAGGAGTATAAGGGCAGAATCCCGCTTTACCATTTCGACCTTTACCGGCTCGACCACGCCTCGGCGCTGGATTCTTTAAGTTATGAGGAATATTTCTACGGAGACGGTGTGACCGTGGTAGAATGGGCGGACAAGATACGTAAACTTTTACCGAAGAGATATATTGAAGTGAAGTTGTCAGTAGCCGGAGAGAATAGAAGGAAGATAGATATCGTAACTCGTAACCAGTAACTCGTAACTAGTAAGTTGTGTCGCTTCGCGACCTTTATATATTCAGGTCCGAAGGACCCCTTTTACTAGTAACTAGTTACTAGTTACGAGTTACGGGATATGGATTACGAAAATATGAAACTCTTAGCGATAGACACCTCGACAGATTACCTGAGCATCGCCGTGATGGACGATGAGAAGGTATTGGGCCGTTTCCATAAAGAGATAGGAAGGAACCATTCCGACCTTTTGATACCGACGATAGACAAGGTCATGAAGAAGAGTCGGATAAGATTAAAGGATGTGGGGCTGTTCTGCATCGGTATAGGGCCGGGTTCGTTCACGGGGTTGCGCATCGGGGTGGCTACTGTCAAAGGGTTGGCTTATTCGCTAAAAAAACCCGTCGTGGCTGTGCCGACGCTCGACGCGATCGCGAATAACGTCAGGAGTTTTAAAGGTTTTATATGTCCGGTCCTGGACGCGAGGAAAAATAAAGTTTACGCTTGCATTTACAGGTCCGATGGAGAGAATATAAAGAGGATATCGGGGTATCTTTTGCTGAGCGTGGATGAATTGAAAAAGAAACTGAAAAAGAAGGACATATTCTTTCTCGGTGACGGCCTAGCGCTTTTAAAGCCGGCCGGCATCCCGGTAGAAAAGACGCTCTCAGAGTGGCAGCCGAGGGCAGAGGTGATCGGGCACATCGGTTTGGAAAATTTTAAAAAGAGACGGTTCGTGAAGCCGGAAGAGCTCGAGCCGCTCTATCTATATTCGCGCGAATGCGACGTGACAGGAAGATGAGCGAGATAATAGTCAAGACGAGGAACGGGGTTTCAAGGACGAGGTACCGGCAGACCTGGGCCGAGGTCGATCTGAAGGCGATCGAATACAATTTCAGGCAGGTCCGCAGGCTCGTCGGAAACAATGTCAAGATAATGGCCGTCGTAAAGGCCAACGCTTACGGCCACGGTACCGTGGAGGTCTCGGAGGTCTTCGAGCGTCTCGGAGTGGATTATCTCGGGGTGGCGACCACGGACGAAGCGGTCAGATTACGCGACCACGGCGTCATGTCGCCGATCCTCGTCCTGGGACATGTCCTGCCGAGCGAGATAAAGGCGGCGGTTTCCAAAGACATAACCCTCACCCTTTGCGGCGATGAACTGCTGAAAGAGATAAAGAGGGAGACCGCCGGAGGATTGAAGGCGAAGGTCCATATAAAAATAGACACGGGCATGGGCCGCATAGGCATCTGGCACGAAGAGGCGTTGAACTTCATAAAGAACCTCGCACAGCATAAGAATATAATCATCGAGGGGATATATACACACTTCTCGAGCGCGGGACGCGACAGTTTCTTCACCACTTATCAGCTGGAATCCTTCGAGGCGCTTTTAAGCCAGCTGGAGGAGTTCGACATACGGATACCACTGAAGCACGCGGCAAATTCGATAGCGACGGTAGATTTCAAAAAATCGCACCTCAATCTCGTAAGGCCCGGCCTGATACTTTACGGCATGTATCCGAAACATACTTTCCCGAAACTGATAAAACTGAAACCGGCGATGTCTTTCAAGACGAGGATCGTCTTCATCAAGGATACCCCGCCCGGCCGGTCCATAAGTTACGGTAGATCCTTCATAACGCAGAAACATACCAGAATAGCCACGCTTCCGGTGGGGTACGCCGACGGCTACGGCAGGAATCTTTCCAATAAGGCCGACGTCTTGATCAGGGCCCAGAGGGCGCCCGTCATCGGGAGGGTCACGATGGACCAGACGATGATAGACGTAGGACATGTAAAGGGCGTCAAGGTAGGCGATGAGGTCATCCTGATAGGCAAGGACGGCCGTAACGAGATACGGATGGAAAAGCTGGCGCGCCTGGCAGGAACGATAGCCTACGAAGTGGTCTGCGCAATCTCCAACCGCGTCCCCCGCATCTACAAGCGATAAAATTTTTCCCGTTCCCCAAGTAAGATATTTTGTGTTCGTATCGAAAAATTTACGGGTGACACGACCGCAGCCTTTTGCGCGCACAAGCGGAGCGTGGGATGGGGGTGTCCACCGCTTAGGATTGCATGCTAGTAAGCCCGCGCCCCAGCTTTAGATAGTCCGGTTGCAGGCAATCCTGGCGGACATACAGACACCAATTATATATATACTCATCTATTGTGAACCCCACGCGAAGCGCGGAGCACAAAAGGCGAGGGAGTGGCAGGACCCGTAAATTCTCTCCAAGAACAAAAATAATCTTACGCTATTTTATTCAATTGACATAATTTACCAATATATTATATAATTTTAGTCTATATTCTTTAAGGATAAGGAGATACGAGATGAAGAGCGATAAGATAAAGAAGGGCTTGGAGAGAATAGGGGCGAGGAGCCTTCTGTACGCTACGGGCATATCCAAAGATGACATGGCAAAACCGTTTATAGCGGTTGCCACTTCAAGGACCGACATCATACCGGGCCACATACACATGGGCAGGCTCGAACGCTTCATAGAGCGCGGGATATGCGCTGGCGGAGGCGTGCCTTTCTTCTTCGGGATACCCGGTATCTGCGACGGCATCGCGATGGGCCACACCGGCATGAAGTATTCTCTTGCTTCGCGCGAACTGATAGCGGACATGATAGAGACGATAATGAAGGCGCACTGCTTTGACGGGCTGGTCTGCCTTACCAACTGCGATAAGATAACTCCGGGTATGCTGATGGCCATGGGCCGGTTGAACGTGCCTTCGATAGTCGTCACCGCCGGCCCGATGTTGAGCGGCAACTACAAGGGGCGCAGGCTTTCGCTCGTTAAAGATACTTTCGAGGCTGTGGGGCGATTCAAGAAGGGCGATATCTCACAGGATGAGTTATGCGCGCTTGAGATGGGAGCGTGCCCCGGAGCTGGCTCGTGCCAGGGCCTGTATACCGCCAATTCGATGGCGTGTGTTACCGAGGCGCTGGGTTTGAGCATGCCTGGCTGCGCGACCAGCCTCGCCGTACTGGCCAAGAAGGACAGGATCGCCCAGGAGAGCGGGGAACGAATAGTGAACCTGGTCAGGCGCAATATACTGCCGCGTTCCATCGCGAAGAAAGAGGCGTTCGAGAACGCCATCAAGATAGACATGGCGCTCGGAGGCTCGACCAACACGGTGTTGCACCTGATAGCCGTTGCCAAGGAGTTCGGCATCGATATATCGCTGGAGATGTTCGACCAGATATCGAGGACCACGCCGCACATAACGAATATACTTCCCGGTGGAGAGCATTTTATGGAGGACCTGGAGTATGCCGGCGGCATACCGGCCATAATGAAGAGGATGAAGAACTCGCTCAAGGATGTCATGACGGTGAGCGGGAAACAGATAAGCCACATCGCCAACGAGGCTCAAGTTTTGAATGAGAAGGTGATAAGGGACGCGAAGAACGCTTACCACAAGGAAGGCGGCATAGCGGTCCTGAGGGGTAACCTTGCGCCTGAAGGGGCGGTCGTGAAGCAGACGGCGGTGTCGAACTCCATGCTGAAATTCAAGGGTAAGGCGCGTGTTTTCGATTCCGAGGAATCGTGCATGCAGGCGATCATGGATGGAAAGGTGAAGAAGGGCGACTGCCTCGTCATCCGTTACGAAGGGCCAAAGGGCGGGCCCGGCATGAGAGAGATGCTCTCTCCCACCTCGGCGATAGTCGGGATGGGTCTTGCCGATGATGTCGCCCTGATCACGGACGGAAGATTCTCCGGAGGGACTCAAGGGCCGTGCATTGGGCATATATGCCCGGAGGCGCAGGCCGGAGGGGCAATAGCGATACTCAAGGATGGAGATGTCATAACGATAGATATCCCGGCGAGAAAGTTGGAAGTGAATTTGAGCGCCGATGAGATAAAAAAGCGCCTCGGCCAGTGGAAGGAACCCCAGCCGAAGGAGCGCGAAGGGTATATCGCAAGATATGCCAAGATGGTCTCGTCGGCTTCAGAAGGAGCAGTGTTAAGGTCGTAGAGAATATGAACATTTCGTACAGCGTACAGTGTAGGGCGTACAGCGTAAACGTAAGACGCCGTACGCCGTACGCAGTATGCTGTACTAACGAGGCTATTTACTTATGAAAATGACAGGAGCGAAGATACTGATAGAGTCACTGAAGAAAGAAGGCGTCGAGGTCATATTCGGATATCCTGGCGGCGTCGTGCTGCCGATATTCGACAGCCTTTATGACGCGCCGATAAAGTTCATACTGGTGCGCCATGAGCAGGGCGCTGCCCATGCGGCCGACGGATACGCGCGAGCGACCGGAAAGGTCGGGGTCTGCATAGCCACTTCGGGTCCGGGCGCGACGAATCTCGTCACGGGGCTTGCGACCGCCTACATGGATTCGGTGCCGATGGTGGCCTTTACCGGACAGGTGAAGACATTCCTGATAGGGAACGATGCTTTCCAGGAGGCCGACATAACCGGCATAACCAGGCCGATAACCAAGCACAATTTTCTCGTGAAGGACGTCAAGGAACTGGCCCGAACAATAAAAGAGGCCTTTCACATAGCGAAGACCGGCAGGCCCGGCCCGGTCCTGATAGACCTTCCCGTCGATGTCCAGCAGGCTGAAGCCGAATTTCTCTATCCGGAGAAGGTCGAGATACGCGGTTACAATCCGACTTACGCCGGCCATCCCGGACAGATAAAACGGGCCGCGAAGGCGATATCGGAGTCGAAGCGGCCGATAATCTACGCCGGTGGCGGGGTCATAACATCGGAGGCCTCGGAAGAGCTTAAGGAGCTCGCTGTCAAGAATGATATCCCTGTCACCATGACGCTTTTGGGGCTCGGCGCGTTTCCCGCGACGCATCGGCTAGCGCTCGGCATGCTAGGCATGCACGGCACGGCCTACGCCAATCACGCGATAATGGAGTCCGAGCTGATAATCGCGGTCGGCTCGAGGTTCGACGACAGGGTGACCGGCAAACTGGACGAGTTCGCTCCGCACGCCAAGATCATACATATCGACATAGACCCGGCGAGCGTCTCCAAGAACGTTGAGGTGGATATCCCTATCGTCGGGGACGCGAAGGATATTCTTGCCAAACTGAATAAGGCGGTCAAGAAACCCGATACGAAGGCATGGCTGGGTAGAATAGAGGAATGGAAGAAGAAGTTCCCTCTAAAATATAAAGATGATGATGCCGTCAGGCCCCAATACGTGGTGGAACAGATATGGGAGGCGACGAAGGGCGAAGCGATAATCGCTACAGAGGTCGGCCAGAACCAGATGTGGGCCGCGCAGTTCTATAAATTCACCAAACCGCGCACCATAATCTCAAGCGGCGGCATGGGGACGATGGGGTTCGGTTTCCCGGCGGCGATAGGCGCCCAGCTGGGCAATCCGAAGGCGGCGGTTTTCGATATAGCAGGCGACGGTTCGATACAGATGAACATACAGGAACTGGCCACCGCCGTCGCTAATAAGCTTCCGGTGAAGATAGCGATCCTCAATAATTGTTATCTCGGCATGGTGAGGCAGTGGCAGGAATTATTTTATAAGAAACGGTATTCATATACATGCCTGGCCGGGGCATGTCCGGATTTCGTCAAACTGGCCGAGAGTTACGGCGCGGTCGGTATCCGCGTTACCAAGAAAGACGAAGTGAGGCCCGCCATAGATAAGGCGCTGGCTACGGACAATGTCGTGATCCTGGATTTCCAGGTCGAGAAGGAAGAGAACGTCTTTCCGATGGTGCCGGCCGGCGAGGCGATCAACAGAATGATCGGGGATTTGGCATGAGACATACAATTTCAGTGTTGGTTGAGAATAAGTTCGGTGTCTTAGCGAGGATATCAGGGCTATTCAGCGCCAGGGGTTTTAATATCACGTCTCTGGCTGTCGGCGAGACGGAGGACCCCAGTATCTCGAGGATGACCATCGTAGTGGAGGGCGACGACAGGACGCTCGAGCAGATAAAGAAGCAGTTGAACAAGCTCATAGATACCATCAAGGTCGTCGACTTCAAGGAAGGGGAGTTCATCGACAGGGAACTCATCATCCTTAAAGTGCCGGCGACAGCAAAGAACAAGAAAGAGATACTGGAGGCCATCGAGTCCATCGGCGCGAGGATAGCCAATGCAGGCGCCAAGACCATAAGCGTGGAACTGGTGGGTGACCAGACGAAGATAAAGGCCCTTCTGGAACTGATGCGTCCCTTCGGACTTCTGGAGGTCGTGAGGACCGGCAGGGTCGCGATGAGCACGCAGGATAAGGGGCTGAAGATAGAGGGCAAGCCCGAGGTTAACGAGTAATAGATTCGTAACTAGTAACCCGTAACTAGTAACTCGTAAAAGGTGTCCTTTGGACCTAGATATATAAAGGTCGCGAAGCGACACAACTTACTGGTTACGAGTTACTGGTTACGAGTTACGATAAGAAAGGAGATCGATTAGAGATGGCGAAGATTTACTATGATAAGGATGCGGATTTGAATGTCTTAAAAGGCAAGAAGATAGCCGTTATCGGATACGGCATACAGGGGCGCGGTCAGAGTTTAAATTTGCGCGATTCCGGGATCGACGTGATAGTGAGCGAACTGGAGAATACGCCGAATTTCGAACAGGCGAAGAAGGACGGATTCAATCCCATTCCGGCAAGCGAGGCCTCGGCCCAGGCGGATATCGTCCAGATACTTACCCAGGACCACCTGCAGGCGAAGATCTATAAGGACCAGATAGCGAAGAACATGACGAAGGGTAAGGCGCTCCTCTTCTCCCACGGCTTCAATATAAGGTTCAAGCAGATAAAGCCGTCTAAGAAGATAGACGTCTTCATGGTCGCTCCAAAAGGGCCGGGGGCGCTGGTGAGAAAGATGTACGAGGAAGGCAAGGGCGTTCCGTGCCTGGTGGCGATATATCAGGACGCGACCGGCAATGCCATGAAACTGGCGCTCGCTTACGCCAAGGGCATCGGCGGTACGAGAGCAGGCGTCATAGAGACGACTTTCGACGAGGAGACGGAGACGGACCTCTTCGGAGAACAGGCGGTACTCTGCGGCGGAGTGAGCGAGATGATAAGGGCAGGGTTCGACACTCTTATAGATGCCGGTTACCAGCCGGAGATAGCGTACTTTGAGGTGCTTCACGAGTTGAAACTCATCACGGATCTCATACAGGAGACGGGCATCAGCGGGATGAGGCGCCGCGTTTCGAACACCGCCTGTTACGGCGACATAACGCGCGGAAAGCGCATCATCACCGAGAGGACACGCAAGGAGATGAAGAAACTGCTCAAAGAGATAAAGAGCGGGAAGTTCGCCAGGGAATGGATAAAGGAGAACGAAGCGGGCAGGCCGAACTTCAATTCCATACTGAAAAAAGAGGATGAACATTCTATAGAGAAGGTAGGGCAGGACTTGAGAAAGATGATGCCCTGGATGAAATAATTTCGTAACCAGTAACCCGTAACTAGTAACTCGTAATTAATTTTTAGAGTTTACCGGTCGCGGGTTACAACTGAAAATTACTAGTTACTGGTTACGAGTTACGAGTTACGTATGAAAAAGATAACAATATTCGATACGACATTGAGGGATGGGGAGCAGTCCCCGGGCGCGAGCCTCAACATCAACGAGAAGATCGAGATAGGCAGGCAGCTTGCCGTTCTCGGGGTCGACGTGATAGAGGCGGGGTTTCCCATCGCAAGCCGCGGTGATTTTGACGCGGTAAAGGCGGTCGCCAAGGGCGTGAAGGGCCCGGTAATATGCGGCCTCGCCAGGGCCCTCAACAAGGACATAGACGCCGCTTACAATTCTGTGAAGTATGCCCGGCGTCCGCGCATACACGTCTTTCTGGCCACTTCCAAGATACACATGAAGTATAAACTGAAGAAGGCGGAGGATGAGATATTGCGCCTTGCCGTAGCGGCGGTGAAGTATGCCAGGAGAAAATGCAAGGATGTGGAATTTTCACCCGAAGACGCCTCGCGCACGGATAAGGATTTTCTTTATAGAGTCGTCGAAGCCGTGATAGCGGCAGGCGCGTCTACGGTGAACATACCGGACACGGTGGGTTACGCGATGCCTTCCGAATATGGCCTGCTCATAAAAGGCATAAAGGAGAATGTCCCGAATATAGACAGGGCCGTCATCAGCGTCCATTGCCATAATGACCTTGGCCTGGGCGTGGCAAATTCTCTTTCCGCGGTCCTCAACGGGGCAAGGCAGGTGGAATGCACCATAAACGGCCTCGGAGAGAGGGCCGGCAACGCCTCGCTCGAAGAGATAGTGATGGCCATCAGGACGAGGACCGATACGTTCAACGGTTTCTCCACGGGCGTGAAGACAAGGGAACTTTACAAGACGAGCAAACTTGTTTCGAAACTGACCGGCATGCCTGTCCAGCGCAACAAGGCGATAGTCGGCGCTAATGCCTTCGCGCACGAATCCGGGATCCACCAGGACGGCGTCCTGAAGGAACGGGTCACTTATGAGATAATGCGTCCGGAGGACGTGGGCTTCGGCTCGACGAAGATGGTGCTGGGGAAGCATTCGGGAAGGCATGCCTTCAGGGACCACCTGAAGAGGATAGGCTTCGGTCTGAGCGATGAGCAGGTGGATAAGGCGTTCAGGCGCTTCAAGGACCTGGCCGACAAGAAGAAAGAGATATTCGACGAGGACCTCGAGACGATAGTCGAGGAAGAGATAACGAAGGTACCCGAAAAATATCACCTTCAGCATTTTTATATCTCTTCGGGGGACGAGGTCTCTCCGGCGGCGCACATAAAGTTGAGGTATAAAAATAAGGTCATGGACGCGACGTCAAGCGGCGACGGCCCCATAGACGCCTGTTACAAGGCGATAGACAAGATTACCGGGACGAGCGGCCGCCTCTTAGATTATGAGGTGAGGTCCGTGACGAGCGGCAAGGACGCCCTCGGAGAGGTGTCCATAAAGATAGGTTCCGGCTCAGGGGTCGTATCCGGCAGGGGATCCAGCACGGATATCATCGAGGCGAGCATCAAGGCATATATCAACGTCGTCAATAAACTTGCGTACAAGAAAAAATAGCCCTTGCCTCTTGAGCGGCCGTAAAGAAAAGGATAGTCCGTTGGGTCCAAAAGCGATTCAACGGACTTTGCCGCCTTTACCGGACTTTACACAACTCGTGGCGGCATCCCGCCAGATATATGAAGAAATTCTTATTCAGGCGGGATTAATTCGGCCATACAATTTACGTTCACTTTCGTTCCGTAAATTGTGGCCTCATTAAGAACATGGCTAAGCAAAAGTACGGCATAATAGGTCATCCCGTAACACACTCGCTTTCTCCCGCGATGCAGAACGCGGCCTTCGCCGCTTCCGGGATAGACGCGTCTTACGAGATATTCGACGTGGAGCCCGGAGATCTGGAGGCCTTTCTCACCAATGCCGCGGATAACGGCATCTCGGGTTTGAACGTGACGATACCGCACAAGATAAAGGCGAAAGAGTACATAGAGAAGAAAGGAATGCTTGACGGGAACGCCGAACGGCTGGGCGCGGTCAATACCGTAAAGGTGATCGACGGAGCGCTCAACGGTTTTAACACGGACGGGCCCGGATTTTACCGGTCGCTCATCGAGGACCTGAAATTCGAACCGGAGGGCAAGAATATCCTCGTGCTCGGCACCGGCGGCGCCGCCACGGCCATCATTATGTACCTGGGTAATTCCCCGCGGACGATATTCGTTACGGATATCGACATGAAAAGGTGCGAAGACCTGAAGACGCATTACAGGAAGTATTTTGACGAAAAACGGCTGCGTGTCGTTGAGACATTCGGCCTCGGAGACGCGGTGAAAGAGTGCCAACTCCTGGTCAACGCTACCCCTGTTGGAATGAAGGAAGAGGACGGCCTGCCTTTGGATAAGGACCTCCTGCATCCGGGCCTCTATGTTTATGACCTGGTCTACAACAGGAGAGAGACAGAACTGGTGAAAGAGGCGAACAGGATGAAGCTGCATGCCGTGACGGGCCTGGGCATGTTATTGTATCAGGGCGCCATCGCCTTTGAGATATGGACGGAGAAGAAGCCGCCGGTGGATGTGATGCGGAAGGCGCTAAAGGAAGCGATCAGGGCGGGAGGTTAAAGGGTGGTATTGAGCAGCGTATTTGTTTTCATGATCGGGACGGTGATCGGAAGTTTCCTGAACGTCTGCATATACAGGCTTCCGAAAGATAAGTCGATAGTCAATCCGCCGTCGCACTGCCCGGCCTGCGGTAAAAATATACCATGGCATGATAATATACCGGTCTTAAGTTTTCTCCTGCTTGGCGGTAGATGCAGGTTCTGTAAAGCGAAGATATCTTTCAGGTATTTTCTGGTAGAAGTTCTGACGGCCTTTTTGACTCTATCGCTCTTTCTGGCGTTCGGGTTGAGCGCGAAATTTTTCGCTTATCTGATTTTGACCTCGGCGCTTCTCGTGGCCACGTTCGTCGATTTTGAGATACAGGCCATACCGGATGAGGTGACATATACGGGACTGGTCCTCGGAATGGCCATGGCCTTTATCTTTCCCTCGGTCCTTGGCGGAGCTACCAGGTGGCATGCGCTGATGGGCTCGTTTTTGGGTATATTGACAGGGGCCCTCAGTATATATATTCTCAGGGCGGCCGGGACGCTTCTTTTTAAAAAGAAGCTGGAAGCGATAGGCGAAAAACATGCGATGGGTTCCGGCGATATATATCTGCTGGCGATGGTCGGGGCATTTCTCGGGTGGAAACTTACACTGCTGGCCTTTTTTATCGCGCCTTTTCTGGGATCGATAGTAGGAATAATACTTAAACTTAAAAAAGGCGCCGATATAATACCTTATGGGCCGTATCTGTCTTTGGCAGCCATTATTTCGATCTTCTGGGGAAACAAGATTTTGGGATTGTTTTTGAGAATATATTAGGGACGAGGGTCAAGGGGCGGAGGAGGAAAATTATGCTGAGATATTTAACGAGCGGTGAGTCTCACGGAAAATGTTTGGTCGCCATACTGGACGGCATGCCGGCAGGCCTTGTTATCGACAAGAAAAAGATCGATAATGAACTCTCAAGAAGAATGCAGGGATACGGCCGCGGCAAGCGCATGTCCATAGAGTCGGA
>JAQUQN010000009.1:0-5733 GCA_028716065.1 Candidatus Omnitrophota bacterium | reverse complement strand
GGTTTCGAAGCGGCCATGCGCAGGGGCTCTGCCGTCCACGATGAGATATTCTATGATAAGAAAAGGGGATTCTACAGGAAGACGAATAACTCGGGAGGCATCGAAGGCGGAATGACGACAGGCGAGGATATCGTCCTGCGCGCCGCGATGAAGCCCATCTCCACTTTAAGAAAGCCGCTTTCGAGCGTGAATATAAAGACGAAGCGGCCGGTGAAGGCCACGGTCGAACGTTCGGATGCCTGCGCGGTCCCGGCCGCGGGTGTCGTGGCTGAGAGCGTAGTCGCCATAGAGATGGCAAACGCCATGCTCGAGAAGTTCGGCGGAGATTCTCTCGGCGAGACGCTCCGGAATTTCGAAGGGTATGTAAAACAGGTCAGGAAATTCTAAGGAAGGCTGAGGTTAAGGTTAAGGTTGAGGTCAAGGTTAAGGTTGAGGTTAAGGTTGAGGATGTTTAGCCTCGACCTTGACCTAAGCCTCAACCTAAACCTTATCGAAGAATAAGTCATCTATGCGAAATATTATACTGATCGGTTTTATGGGCACCGGAAAGACGACGATCGCCACGAAGGTGGCGCTCCGATTGAAGATGCGCTATGTCTCGACCGATGATCTCATAGAGAAGAGGGAGAAGCGCACCATAAACGAGATATTCACCGCTTCGGGTGAGGATTATTTCCGCGAGGTGGAGAGCGAGGTCATACGCGATGTCGCAGGCATGGAGGACGCCGTCATAGACGCGGGCGGCGGGGCGGTGATGCGCGAGGAGAACATGGCCAACTTCAAGACTAACGGCATCGTCATATGCCTTACCGCGGACGAAGAGGTCCTGTTCGAGCGCGTGAAGAAATACAAGCACAGGCCCCTCCTGAACGTGGAGGACCCGAAGTTCAAGATACGCAGCCTCATGAAGCAGCGCGCGCCATTTTACGCGAAGGCGGACCACGTGATAGATACGGGAAGGCTTACGATAGGCCAGGTCATAGATAAGATCGTCGAGATTACAGGATCCGGAACGTCCGAAAAGAAGGAGTGAGGATATGGGACCGAAGGCAAAGTTATGGACGGGCATAACGCTACTCATAATAATAGCTTTCAATTACACGCTCATAGGGTTTCCGATGTTCAGCAAGAGTTCTTCGATAGCCGCGCGCGCCAAGTCAATTGCCATAAGCCAGGCGAAGGCGAAGAATATCTTTCAGAAGACGGACGACGAGTATATACTTCAGCTCTTGAGAAAGGAGCAGCGCTCGATCGACAGGAACATACTGATACTGAACGCCGTCGCCGCCACGCTCACATTTGTCATCATCAGCTGGACCGTGTTTGGGATATTGTTTCACCGGAGGAAGTAGGCAAAATTTTTCGGCTCTGGGAGGTTCCCCTCTCGGCCGAGTGCCTCGCTGGAACGCGCAATTTTCCCCAGCGTGGAAAATTGCGCTCGGAAAAATCGCTCGCTCTTTTTTGCATATAAGATATAGGGGAAGCAAAAAATCCGTGCCCGCTCGCGATTTTTACGTCCTGCTCGGCACGTCGGCCTCGGGGTCCCCTTCAACAGGGGCGAAAAATTTTGTGAGAAGGGGTCAATGGAAACGTTTTCATTTAAAATGTTATTAGAATGAAGAACTTTTAATTATATGGCGAATCACCAAAATAATAAATCACCCAGTAGTATGGCTAATGGTAGTGTTGTAGTTAGTGTTATATCTCTACTAGTAGCAATTACATTGTTAGCATGGACAGTATACGATTTACAGCTAAAGAATCGGCCATATCTATATATAAACCTAAATCTTAATGAGTTATATCCATATAGGACTCTTCAAAGCATACATAACTTAAAGGCTTCTATCTCGATAACACTCAATAATAAAGGAAATATCCCTGCATCTGATGTGAGGGTTGAGTGGGATATAAGGGATGATTTCGGCAATAGGACAACTCCTGATGAATTTTACAAATCAGAATATAAGAAAATACCAGAATATAAAACTGTTTTTCCAGGTGAAGAGACAACTCTTCCTAAATATAAGCCTGATATATCTCCATCAACCACAAAACTTATTATAAATGCTAAAGTTTATTATACGGGTATGAGTAGAAAATTTTTGATATATGGATCCTTTAAACAATACTGGTATGAGATTAAAACCGAATATGAGATTAAATACGATAAAATGGGATATCCAGTTTTTACAACGCTTATTTATTATTATACGAATTGGGATAGATCTATTTAAGAAAAATAGGGGCGTGAGCGATTTTGGTGAATACAGGAAATTTTAGGGTGGCGCGACCGAGACTTTTGCCCGCACAAGCGAAGCGCGGGATGGGGGTGTCCGCCGCTTAGGATTGCATGATGGTAAGCCCGCGACCCAGCTTTAGATAGTCCGGTTGCAGGCAATCCTGGCGGACATACAGACACTAATTGCCTATTACTTGTCTATTGTGAACCCCGCGCGGAGCGCGGAGGACAAAAGGCGAGGGAGTGACAGGACCCTAAAATTTCCAACATACTTGTGCGAACATAACGAGGTTTAGGTTTAAACTGATAGCTGAAGAGGAGATGAACGTGGCGAAGAAATGTAAGAAGTGCGGAGTGCCGCTGGAGGGGTTTCTTTACAGGACGATTGCGGTCAAGATATTCGGAATAAAGCCTTCCGAAAAAGACCCGGAGATCTGTAATAAGTGTATCGATAAACCGGAAAAGTCCCGTTGTTGCTGCAAATAACGCGAGGAGGATGATGTGAATTGTCCGATGTTTATTGATTATACGAGGGAATGCGTGGAGCACGTGAAGATAGTCCCGGAAGTAAACACGTTCAAATTTTGCACGACGGAACATCATAAGGAGTGCCCTTTTTACAAGACCATCAAAAAGATAGGAGTCGTTTGCGAGTATATCTCCACCTGCGTTATTTACAAAAGACTCTCGATCGTGGACTTTGACAAATTCATGGAGACGACAAAAAAATATTGCCTATCGAAAGATAGCGTGAATTGCCAGAGATACATAACGAAAAAATCCGGCAAAACACCCCCGGATGATTTACTCCCGGAAGGGACCAGCCTTAAGGCATGAAGGATTAAAAAGCCGATGAAAGTTCTATTGAAGATACTGAAGCTGATAGCGGTTGTCGTGATGGTGGCGGTAATTTGTACCATGGCGTATGAGATATATGTGACGCGGAATGAACTTAGCGATGCGAAGAAGGAGCTGGAACACCGCGATATGTTCACGAAGAGCCTTAAGGACAGGATCTCGAAACAGGACTCGAGGATGAAGGACCTGGAGATAGAGGTCGAGGTGCGCGACAAGCGCATAAATGTGCTGGAAGAGACTATAAGCATGTTCGAGCAGAAGACGGTGGCGACCTACTTCGTGAGGAAGTCGGTAGAGTCGAAGGTATTGTTGAACCGCACGTTCCGCCAGGTGATAGAGCTGGAGCCGATAGGAGATTACACGATACCCCTGCTTTCTGTAATTGCCCAGACGCGCGACAATACCAAGATAAAGTTGCTGAAAGTCGAAGGCAAGACTATTCTAGGCAAGGGAAAGCACGAACAGAATAAGCCCAGGACGCTGATGAGGGTCGTCTATAACT
The DNA here is from genome assembly GCA_028716065.1 of Candidatus Omnitrophota bacterium. GTDB lineage: Bacteria > Omnitrophota > Gorgyraeia > 2-01-FULL-45-10 > 2-01-FULL-45-10 > JAQUQN01. Next base: position 2,131 of record JAQUQN010000009.1, on the reverse strand, counting down.
CCGTGAAGCCGGCGGCGGTAAAGATAACCATAGTTACCCAGAAAGAGACGTCGCTGGACGTGATAATAGACCCGTATAGAGAGATGTGAAGATGGCGATCCGCAAGATAACGATCGATGATAAGGAATACCCGGCGAACCTGAAGAACATACACCGCCCGCCGCAGGCCCTGTACGTGAACGGCTCGTTCCTTGCGCAGGACGAGACTGCCGTGGCGCTCGTCGGCTCGAGGCGCGCCTCGCAGTACGGGCTCGAGACCTGCGAAAGGTTGGCTTATGAACTGGCGCTGCGCGGGGTGACGGTGGTGAGCGGAATGGCCCGCGGCATAGATTCTGCCGCGCACAGGGGAGCGCTGAAGGCGAAGGGCAGGACGATCGCGGTAATGGGAAGCGGCCATAATCACATATATCCGCCGGAGAACGATAAGTTATATAACCAGATCGCCGCCACAGGCGCAGTGGTGACGGAATATGAAAGCGACATGCAGCCGCTGCCCGGTAATTTTCCGCAGCGTAACCGCATAATCAGCGGCCTGGCGCTAGGCGTCGTCGTGGTGGAAGCGGCAAGAAATTCGGGAGCGCTCATCACGGCCGACTTCGCGGCCGAGCAGGGCAGGGACGTCTTTGCGGTACCCGGCAAGATATCTTCCACGACGAGTTCCGGGACCAACGAACTTATCAAAGACGGCGCGCGGCTCGACCAGTCCGCCGATGATATAATGGAAGAACTGTCGCTCGTAGAGATAAATCCGCTTTCGGGCGATGAGAAGACGGGCAAGGATGAGGCCATCGCGAGGAAGACCAAAAGCTATATTTATAATTCTCTTACGGAGGACGAAAGGAAAATATACAAGTCGCTTTCGGATGAGCCGTTATATATAGATGAATTACTGAGCAAGGCCGGCGTGGAACGCCAGAGGGCCTCCAAAGTCTTATTGAACCTGGAATTGAAAAACCTAATCAAGCAGCTGCCCGGAAAGCAGTTCGTGCGGAAAGGAAGTTAGATGGCTAAGAATCTCGTTATAGTGGAGTCGCCGGCAAAGGCGAAGACGATAAATAAATTCCTGGGCAAGGACTACTCGGTCGTCTCTAGCATGGGCCACATCATAGACCTTCCCAAAAGCCGCCTCGGTGTCGATGTCGAAAACGACTTCAAGGCCGAATATATCGTCATCTCCGACAGGAAGAAGCACCTGTCGGCCCTGAAGAAGGACGCGAAGAACAAGGAAGCGATATATCTGGCGCCGGACCCGGACCGCGAAGGCGAGGCCATCAGCTGGCACATAAGAAATGCCCTGGCGGATAAGAAGAAGAAGTTCTACAGGGTGACCTTCGACGAAATAACCAAGGACGCGGTCAAGAATGCCTTCAAGCACCCGCGCGATATAGACATGGACCTGGTAAACGCCCAGCAGGCGCGAAGGATCCTCGACAGGATAGTCGGATACACTTTGAGCCCATTGTTGTGGAAGAAGGTATCCAGGGGCCTGAGCGCAGGGAGGGTCCAGTCGGTAGCGGTGCGCCTCATCGTGGAGCGCGAAGAGGAGATAAAGAAATTCATCCCCCAGGAATACTGGGACATAGAGGCGAGCCTCAAGCGCAAGGCAGATGCCGCCCATGATGCCTTCAAGGCAAAACTGGAAAAATATAAGGACAAGGCGATCGAGATAAAGAAACAGGAAGAAGCCGACAGGATATTACACGCGTTGAAAAAAGAGAAGTACATAGTAAAGGATATAAGGGAGACGAAAAAGAAGAAACGCGCGTTCGCGCCGTTCACCACGAGTAAATTACAGCAGGATGCTTTTAACAAGCTCCGTTTCCCGGCCGCCAAGACGATGCACGTAGCGCAGACCCTTTATGAAGGAGTGGATATAGGTAAGGAAGGAAGCGTCGGTCTCATTACCTACATGAGGACGGACTCCGTCAGGATATCCAAAGACGCCCAGGCCGACGCAAAAAAGTACATACTGGAGAAGTTCGGTAAGAGGTATTATCCGGATACACCGAATTTTTACAAGGCCAAAAAGTCGGCCCAGGAAGCGCATGAGGCGATACGCCCGGCGCTGCCCTTAAGAGAGCCGGAGTCCTTGAGAGATAAATTGAGCCCAGAACAGTTCAAGTTATACCAG
>JAQUQN010000008.1 GCA_028716065.1 Candidatus Omnitrophota bacterium | reverse complement strand
GTCCATAAAGGCAGCATCTATAAGTATCATATAATCTCCAACAATAATAATTACACTGTAAGTAAATCAGACCCATTTGCCTTCCATTGTGAAACCCCACCAAAGACCGCCTCTATAGTATGGGACCTCGATTACGAATGGAACGATTCGAAGTGGATGAAACGCCGTCAGAAACATAACGGCCTGGCGTCTCCCATATCGATCTACGAAGTCCATCTGGGTTCATGGAGACGCGTACCGGAGGAGAAGAACCGGTTCCTCTCATACAGGGAGATGGCGCCGCTTCTGGCGGATTATGTTAAAGAGATGGGTTTCACTCACGTGGAATTCCTCCCATTGATGGAACATCCCTTCTACGGCTCATGGGGATACCAGACCACGGGATATTTCGCGCCCACCTCGAGGTACGGCACGCCTCAGGACCTGATGTATCTCATAGACACTCTGCACCAGAAGGGCATCGGAGTCATACTGGACTGGGTACCCTCTCATTTTTCGCAGGACGAACATGGCCTCGTATATTTCGACGGGACACATCTATATGAGCACGCCGACCCGAAAAAGGGCTATCACCCCGATTGGCGCAGCTACATATTCAACTACGGCAGAAATGAGGTCCAGGACTTTCTATTATCCAGCGCGCTATTCTGGCTTGACCGTTACCACATCGACGGCATTCGTGTCGATGCCGTCGCTTCGATGCTCTATCTGGATTACTCCAGAAAAAAGGGTGAGTGGATACCTAATAAGTTCGGCGGTAGAGAAAATCTCGAGGCCATCTCCTTCATAAGAAAGTTCAACGAGATCATATATAAGCAATTTCCCGACGTTAACACGATCGCGGAAGAGTCGACCGCGTGGCCCATGGTATCGAGGCCGACGAGCGCCGGGGGCCTGGGGTTCGGCATGAAATGGAACATGGGATGGATGCACGACACCCTCGTCTACATGTCCGAAGACCCGATAAACAGGAAATACCACCACAATCAGCTGACCTTCAGCATGTGGTACGCCTTCTATGAGAATTTCATCCTGCCGCTTTCCCACGACGAGGTCGTTTACGGCAAGTGCTCTCTATTGAGAAAGATGCCGGGAGACGACTGGCGGAGGTTCGCCAACCTCAGGCTTCTCTTCGGATACATGTACGGATGGCCCGGGAAGAAACTACTCTTCATGGGAGGAGAGTTCGGACAGTACGATGAATGGAACCATGACAAGAGCCTCGACTGGGATCTCCTAAAGATACCGTTCAACAAGGAAATGCAGCTGTGGATGAAGGACCTGCTCCGTCTTTATAAAAATGAGCAGATACTGCACAAGCTCGATTTCGAAAAGACGGGTTTCGAATGGGTGGATTTCGGCGACTGGCAAAATAGCGTACTAAGTTTCCTGAGAAAATGGAAGAGGGCTACCGATATAATCCTCGTGGTTCTCAACTTCACGCCGGTGCCGAGGCCCGGTTATAGATTGGGAGTTCCGCAGGACGGAATATGGAAAGAGATATTGAACAGCGACTCTACATTATATGGAGGAAGCGGCATCTGTAATATAGGCCCTCTCGAAGCGGAGGCCATCCCTTCTCACGGCAGGCCATATTCACTGAAGATCACCCTCCCGCCTCTGGGCGCCGCCTTCATCAAGTGCCAGGCCCCACAAAAAATAGTCCCGGAAAAACAGAAACCGGAAGAGCAAAAAGACGAGGAGCAGAAAACGGAATAACTCTGTCTATTCTATCTCGTCAAGACTGTCGCTCGGCACCACGTCCGGTAATCCGGTATTGGGATCGTAAGTCTGCCAGCGCTCTATGTTTCCGTCGTGATCCATGTCGTAACCGCTTCTGATCTTTCTGTCATCTTGGTCATAGACATCCACCCCGTCCATGGTCCCATCTCCATCGCGGTCCACATCTATTTCTCTTGCCATACATGGCCCGGCACATAAGACAGACAGAAAGACCAACGCCACACAAAGATACTTCATGCTTCCTCCTTTTAATATCACTTCTTCTTATCTTTAGCCAATAACGAAAAAACAAGCGTGGCGGCGCTGACAACTATGCCGAATATGAACGCGGCGTGAAATCCGGTCATCAACAGCTCCGGCATGTGCCTCGCTTCGGAGATGGGGACTTTCAGGCGCGAGGCGTGCAGCATCATGACCTTCATCAGGACGAGCGGAAAGGTGGCGATCCCGAATACGCTGCCCACGCTCAAGGCTATCTTATAGACGCTGGAAGCCACACCCTGCCTCTCCACGGGGGCATGCGCCAGGACAAGTTTGTTATTCGGCGCCAGGAAGAGCCCCATGACCATGCCGGCCAGCAATAGATTGAAGACCATCAACGGCACGCCTGTCGCCTGGGTAAAAGTGGAAAAGAGCGCATAGACGAAGATGGCGAGCCCTGCGCCCAGAGAACAGAGGAGGCGCGAACCTATCCTGTCCGATATCTTTCCGGCTATGGGCGAGATTATCACCATCATTAAGGGCGTCGACATGAGCACCAGGCCCGTTTTCGACACGTCGAGGCGCATCACCAGTTCCAGATAGAAAGGAAAGAGAAAATAACTTCCCATGTAAAGGCAGGTGGCGCAGAATGCCGCCGCGTTCGAGAATGTAAAATCCCTGTTGCGGAATAGCTTCAGGTCCAGAAGCGGATACGGCGCTCTCTTTTCCCGGATTATGAAAAACGCGAACGCTATGAAAGAGACGGCAAAACAGCCCAGGACCTTGGGATTCTTAAATCCCATCCTTATTATGGAATTCATCGCGATGACGAGCGTCGATAATGCGACGAATATAAGCCCCGCGCCGGGCAGGTCGAATTTCAGTTCGGAACTCAGGCGCTGCTTCGACGGCAGCATCTTGGCTGCCAAAAAAGCCGTTACCAGCCCTAAGGGAATATTGACGCAGAATATGCCTCTCCATCCTATGTGGCTATTGATGAAGCCTCCTATTACGGGGCCGAGGGAAAAACCTACCCCTTGAGCCAGCGCTACTATGCCTAGCGCTTTGCCGCGCCTGTCCTCGGGCAGGAGCGCCGTCAAGAGCGCTATGCCTATGGGGCTGAACATCGCCTCGCCTACGGACTGTAATGCCCTGAACGCGATGAGCAGAGATACCGTCGGCGCCAGCGCGCAGCAGACGGTCCCGATCAGGAAGAAGGCAAAACCCATCATGAATACTCTCTTAAACCCTTTCAGGTCGCCCAGCTTCCCGAATCCCAGGACGGAACTCGTGACTATCAGTAGGTAGACTAAGGGTATCCAGGATACGGCCACCAGCTTCACGTTGAAATATTTCGCTATCGAAGGGAGCGAAATGTTCAGCATGCTGTAATCGATCGAGAACATGATGACCGAAGCGGCCACTATCGCCATCAGCCAGTTCTGTTTAGATCTGTCGGTAATTATATAGTCTTCCATGATCCTTGCCCCATGTTTATATCCAGAGGATTATGCTACTTTATTTTTTGTCCAATTCAGTATAATCATTTTACAAATCCAAGTCAACTATTTAGTTGCCTTCTATTAAGTAGGGCACCCTTAAGGGTGCCCTACTATTGTGGATAACTCTTTAGTTCTCCGACTGTTAGAGATGAAAAAGATGGCGGTCTGGCTATTCACACGGGCTGAATTAGCGGGTATACTTAAAGTAGCTTATTGACATGCGTTTCCAGTGACAAAGGCAAACTGGTAGTAATATCAGGGCCCCTACTACGCAATCAATAATTAAACTACTTGATGCTTCGTAGGGCCCTCCGAAGCTAAAGACGAAAGCGCTTTAGCGAAGGAGGGGCAAAGCGACAGCTCCGTAGCGTGAAAGCTGCGGAGGGCTGCGTTGCCAAAAGGAACTTTAACCCTAAGGTCTTGCCTTGGGGTTATTTTTTTTGAGGCCCCGGTATGTTTGCCGGGGCCTCATTGTTTCAGGAGAGACATGACATGTTACGTCAAACCTTTTCAATATTAACTGCCGCTATCCTGGTCCTGACGCCGGCAAGGGCAGAAGAAGGATCGCTTCCGCTCCAGGCCCTGAATGCACCTCTGGGAGTAACGGCGGTACCTGTGGCCGATATAGGTGGCGTCTCCGACACGCTGGCAGAAGAGAATCTTTGGATCTATCTTAGAGGAGGCCTCAACTATGTCGAGGCCTCCGGAATAGAGTATTCGCCTTCTTTTCCGCACCCGGGAGGCGTGGCATACGGCGCGCTGGCCCTGACACCCATAGCGATAAGAGACGTCTTCCAGCACCATCCGGAATTTTCCCATTACGAAGTAAAAGAGGTGCTGTCAGACTCTATTCTTTACGAAAAGGTGGCCAGACGTTATGCAGACCTTTTAATACGCCATTATTTAAAACTTGAATACAGTGACATGCCCAGGGAGGAAATTTTCGAAATACTGCAGAGGGCCTGGTATCTGGGCCCCGGATTATACAAAAAGGGACGGGCCATACCCTCCTCAAGAGAAAGAATGGCCCGCCAATATGTCATGAAAACCAAACTATAAAAGCCTTTTATTTCATCTGATAGATAGCCAGGACCTCTCCCGTATCACAATCCACAAATACCCATGTATCTTTGACAGGAGAATCTTCCCTGAAATCAAAGAATACGGTCTGATACTTCTTATTCATGAGGACCCCGTGCGGCAGTAGACCATGATTGGGGTCGGCAGGCGTCCTCTGCACGTACATCCCCCACTCCTCCCACTGTCCATTCGCCTCATTATAGACCACGTTAACGTCCGCCAGGACTATGCCCTGCGCCTCGAGCGCGTCCTGCGCGGCATCCACTATAGCCTTTTTGGAAACCTCTTCAGCCGCACAGAAGAATGCCGGTAAGGCCATGCATAACATCAGAACCATAACTACAAACAACGCTCTCTTCATCACTCCTCCCTCCTTTTCGGTTATTATATCATGCTGATGAATTACATGAAAAACGTTTCAGCGCTTCTTTACATACCCACAGTCCGGATTAGGGGTAAAATACGTCAGGACATCCCTTATAGGAACGCAGCTGAAAGACTTGCCTGAAACGGTCTTCTGTGAGCCTATCCTGTTATCGTAGACCTTGCAATAGTACCTGCCGCTTGCGTCTTCCGCGAGGTTGAGGCAGGGGTCGTTCTTCGCTCCGCAGCAGAACCCACACCTGTGGCAAAGGGCCTCATGCGTGAGCTCAGCCTCTTCCTGCTTCCTTATATATAGTAGTTCATCTGTCATGGCGGATAAAAAAAGGGATGGCAACAGTAGTCTTTTAGGCATTTCTGCCTCTGGGCCCGAGTACGGGTCACTCTATGCTGTTGTCATCCATATATTAGTATACCCTATTTTTCCGTAAATGGCAAGGGTCCGGGGGCCTTTTATATTATTGGGTAAATTAGCGCGCTGCGGTCCTTATAGGCCCGCGGCCTGCGTATCACCTTGAGGAATACCTTCACGATAGCGGGGTCAAACTGCTTGCCCGACAAGGCCTTGATCATCTTTATGGCCTGGCCCGGTTTCATGGCAGCCCTGTAGGGCCTGTTGGTCGTAAGGGCATTATAGGAATCCGCTATGGTTATTATGCGGGAACCGAGGGGTATCTCGTCCCTCTTCAATCTCATGGGATAACCTTTTCCGTTATACCATTCATGATGATGCATTATGATGTCTATGGTGCCCTTGAGCTCGCCTATTGGGCGTAATATCAGAGCGGATATCGAGGAATGGGGTTTGATCTCCTCAAATTCGCTTTCCAGGAGGGAGGCGCTTTTTCTTAAGATACTGTCCTTGATGTGTATCTTGCCGATATCGTGAAAGAGGGCAGCCAGATATATGTTCCTTTTGGTCGGGGCATCGAGGCCCAGCTCATCGCTTATCTCGCATGCCAATGCGGCGACCGCCTTCGAGTGCGTCCCTGTATAATGGTCTTTTGCGTCCAGCGTCAAAAATAGCGCCTTGACCGTATCGGTAAAAAGGGCTCTGATCTTTTTGTATATGAGCTTGATCTCGTCCAGTTTCGAAAAGAGGACCTCTGACAGGGCTTTCGATATATCGGTCTCGGTAACTATACCGGCTATTCTATTGCCGGACGATGTTACGACGGCCCTTCGTATCTTCTTCGAAGACATGATCCTGCGTACGGTGATCAGGTCCGTCTCCTCGCTTATGGAAAATATGGGGCTCGTCATTATGGAATCGGCCGTGGTGAGGCGCGGGTCCCTCGACTTCGCTATCACCTTGTTTATCATGTCCCTTTCCGTTATTATGCCCGCGGGCCTTCTGGCTTTTTCAACCACGACGCAACTTATCTTCTTCCTGGACATCAATTCCGATACCCTGGCTATGCTCGTCCCGGCATCGACGCGTACTATTTTTCTCGTCATGTAATCCCTGACAGCGGGGCTCTTGATCCTTTCGGCCATGAATTTATCCATATCGTCATTCTCCCATGATTTGAACCACTACCTGCCGGTGGCGCGGCCTATTATCAAACTCGGCCAGCACCAGCTGCTGCCAGGTCCCGAGGGCAAGCTTGCCGCTCCTGAAAGGCACCACTATCGACGGCCCGAACAGGGCCGAGCGTAGATGGCTGAAACCGTTAGCGTCCCCCCAGGTATCGTCATGGTGATAACGCTTACCTGCGGGGATGAGCTTCTCGCAAAGTTCCCGGACATCTTTTATGAGGCCGGGTTCATACTCGAAAGTGGTGAGCGCCGCTGTCGAGCCCACCACGAAGACGGTAACGTTCCCGTCCCTGGTCCCCGATTTCTCAACGAGGGCCGTTACCTTTTCCGTTATATCTACCAGGTCCCCGGCTCCCTTCGTATCCTCAAGTATCTCTTTTGTGATGATCTTCATGTCACTATTTTAACCCATAACCGTCCAATTTTACAAATATAAAACCCCTTCTCTTTAATTCCGGGATTGCCGCCATGACGCCTTCGGCGGTATCCTTCTCGGGATGGTTCATGTGAGCGATTATTATTGAACCGGGCCCGGCCGATAAGAAGGCATTTTTGACCTCTTCTTCAGAATATGAAGCGCCTCTGTCCCCCAGAACGCTGAAGCCGACCACCTCATAACCCAGGGTTCCGGCTATCTTTACCGCCACCTCGTCATAGTAAGCCGTCCCGGACCTGTAATATTTCGGCCTCCTGCCGGTGAGCGCCTCTATCTTTCTGGCGTTCTTCTCTATCTCATCCACGACTTCTGCGGGGCTCTTCGTCCCGTCGATACCATATACCGACTTCCCGTTGACCGAACAGGGTTTGTGTTCCATTCCGTGGTTTTCGATCTCGAACAGGTCATTGCCCGCCAGCTTTTTAAAGGTTTCAGGATTCTTGTCTATCCATCTGGCGTTCATGAATAAAGTAGCGGGGACATTCTCCCTTATCAGGTAATCTATCAGCGCGGAATCATATCCGTCCCCCTTTGATCCGCAGGCGTCGAACGTAAGGGCTATTACCCTTTCTTCCGTATCGAGCCGGGTCTTCACGCCGCTTACCGTCTCGCCCCATTCATGGGGATGGCTCTGGCTAAAATCCGATACTATCTCTTTCTTAAGCCGCTCGTAATCGGTGGCCTTACCCGACGGTTCCAGGGTGTGGCCATGCCGGCCAACCACGGCAAACGATACAAACAATATTAAAAGAAGGCGGAATCTCAGCGGCATGGTATCCTCATCGTAAGAATATTTTTCCCGTCCTCTCTTTTATATTCCAAATTATCCGTAAAATTCCGCATGAGATGTATGCCCAGGCCGCCTACGCGTCTCGACTCCAGCGGAGCGTGGATATCCGGAGGCGTGACCTCCAGGGGATTAAAGGGCCGGGCGTCATCCTGGACCCGTAGCGACAGTCCGTCACCCGCCAGATCAACGTCTATGATTATCGTGTGTTCTTTGGCGTCGCCGTAGCCGTAGGAGACAACATTGTTTATCGCTTCTTCCAGAACGAGCGTCGCGTCATTTATCCTATCGGGCGGTAAATTCTTCTCCTTTCCGAATTCAGCTATGGACGTTGCCATCTTTTTGATCTCCGAAAGGCTGTTTTTCAGAACGATGGTTCTATGCGCCGCTCGAGCTCGATCCGGCTTCGCGGCCGAAAAGTACCTCACGGCCAGCATTGTTATATCATCCGCCTGGGGCATCCCGTGCGAGAACGACTTTATCTCCTCCAGCATCTGGTCTATTATTTCCCTGATGGAACTACCGGCCAACTTCGAGATCGTCTCTTTCAGCCTTTCTTCGGAAAAAAGGTGGTGGCCTGAGTCCATGGCCTCCGTCACGCCGTCCGTATACATGTATATGGTATCCCCGGGCCTTAAAACTATTCTCTCTTTTTCGAAGACGCCGTTCTCGAAAATGCCTATGGCGGGGCCTGTTGCATCTTTTAAGAAACTCACTTCCTTTCCGGCATGTATGACCAAGGGCGGATTGTGCCCGGCATTTACATAATCGACATGGCCGGTCCTGACATTCAATATGGCTAAAAAGACGGTGACGAACATGCACGAATCATTTTTACCCGAGACCTCTTCATTTACCGTCTTCAGTATTTCATCCGGGCTGGAGGTGGTCCTTGCCGTCGATTTGATCAGTGTCTTGACCATCGCCATGAATAAGGCCGCTGGGACGCCTTTGCCGGAGACGTCTCCTATGACAAAACAGATATTATCGTCATCTATGAAGAAAAAGTCATAAAAATCTCCGCCCACCTCCTTTGCCGGTTCCAGGGTGGCATATATATCAAACTCGCGCCTATCCGGAAAAGGCGGAAATACCTTGGGCAGGATGTTCATCTGGATATCATGCGCTATCCTGAGCTCACTCTCTATCCTCTCTTTTGCGCTGGTGGCCTCGGTCAATTCTTTAATATATCTCTTCAGCGCCCCTTTCATGTAGATAAAGGAGTTGGCAAGCTCTCCTACTTCATCCTTCGATCTCACCGCTGGAAGCTCAAAATCCAGATTGCCCTTGGCTATATCCCTGGTGGTCTTGGCCAATATCCTTAAAGGTCTCGTTATGGAATGCGCTATCCAGACTATGACGATGAGAAGGAATAAAAGCCCAGCCGCGCCGAGGCCAAGCACTATGCGGTTAAAGCGGATCATGTCCGCCATCAATTCGTCTTTAGGGAAGACCGCTCCGAAAGACCAGCCGCTGGAAGGCACGGGCGCGTACGCTATCCAGCATTCCTTCCCCGTGAAGATGCTCCTCGAAGGCGTAAAGCCGCTCTTCCCCTTGATCATCTCCCTCCCTATCTCGCGCAGGCGCGGGTCGTCCCGCGCCTCTGCGATGCTGAATATCGTCTCGTTCATGATGAGACCTTTTTGGGGGTGGCTCACGATCGTGCCGTTCTTTGATACGAGGAACCCATAACCGCTCCTGGCTATCTTTATGGAAGAGATTATATCCTCGAGCCAGGCAAGCGAAATATCGGCCGTAACGATGCCCATGAATTTCTTCTCTTTGCCGATATCCGCGTAGAAGGGGACGGAATACGTGGACATCAATATATCGCCGCCGCCAACATCATAATACGGTTCGCTCCAGACCGGACGGCCCAGTTCCCGGGGTATCTGGTACCAGTCCAGGTAGAAATACCTGTATGAGTCATTTCCCAGATATTTGAATTCTACCCTGTCGCCGGACCTGTAGAAATACGGGGCGAAATATAGGGAATCTTTATCGAAGGCGTTCGGTTCAAACGCCGCCGTCGAACCGTAAATCGCGGGGTTATTTTCGACCATCGACTTGAGCAGCTTAAGCATCTCTTCGGTGTCATAGCTGCCTTCCTCAAGAAAATAGGCCAGGCTCTCCGGCACCTCCGCCGCGGAACAGAGCACGGTCTCGATCTTATTCACCGTGACGAGCGTCAGGTTCTTTGCGCTGGACTCAATATTCTTTATTATTATCCTTCTGGAAAAAAGGTAATTGTAGGCGAATATGACCAGAAAAATAACCGCGCAGCTGGTAAGGATGAAAAAGACCAGTTTAAACGCTATACCCCTATTCTTCATCATATATGCGGCAGTCCTTATAGAAAAGATTAAAGTCGGGTATTTTGTCTATCATGCCATTCGACTTCAGCTCTTCCGCTACTCTGTGATAATCTTCCGGCGACAATCTTCCCACGGAGCTCTTTTCCCCGCCCGCCAGGATCAGGTCTTTCATCCTCTCCAGCATCCATTTCTGGTGCATCCTGTTCGCCGGGATGTGGGCCTTCGCCATGTATTTCAACACGATATCCAGCGCTTCATCTTCATGGCCGAAGGCGTATATCCACCCCTCGATGGACGCGCTGACAAAGGCGCGGCATAACCGGGGATCCTTCTTGAATGTATCCGCAAGCGTGTATATACCCTCTTCCGGAAAGTTCAATCCGTGCTCATGAAAGAAGAATGCCGTCAGTTCATCAGGGTCGTAACCCGAATTTATGATGGTGTGATATTCGTTGTACCACATTGCCGACGCAACATCGACGCCGTCGCGCAGGAAGAGGCTCACGGAATAAGATTGAGGGATTATTTTGACTTTGAGGCCGTATTTTTTGAAGAAGGCGCGCGGCTGTATCTGAAAGATCTCGTCCCAGAGCCCCACCTTTTTATTATCGATATCTTTGGGTTCCTTTATGCCGCTTGATTTTTTGGCGATCAGCATCAAGGCGGATCTCTGGACTATCTGGGCGATATTGATGAGTTTTGCGCCGGCTGCATCTTCCCGGATCCCGGTGGAAAGCCAGAGAGTGGCAAAATCGGCCTTGTGGTCCTTGAGCGCGTCATAAGGCGGGCTGTCAGGGCCTCCCTCCAGGATCGTCAGGTCTATGCCGTATTTTTTATAAAAACCTTTTTCGTAAGCGACATAATATCCGGCGAATTGCGCCTGTGGAACCCATTGCGGAATGAAGGAGGCCTCCTTTAGAGGAGTTTCGGCGGCGGTGATATTGAAGGCACCTAAAAGAGTCATCAGCATAAAAAAGGCTGCCGCTTTTCTAATGGCCATGTCGTATCCTAAGGGGAAGTGATACTTTTTAAAGCCTCTTCCTGCGACTTGTATATCTTGAATATCTTGGTGAAACTGGTCATCTCGAAGACCTGGAGGACAAAAGACTTGAGCGAACAAAGAACGAGCTCTCCCCCCACCTTCTGCAGCCTTTTCGCCACGGAAAGAAGGACGCTCAAGCCGATGCTCGATATGTACTCCGTCTGAGAAAAATCGCATAGGATCTTTTTGGCGCCGTTGTCGATAAGGCCCATGAGGACCTTTTCGACATCGCCGGCAGTATACGCGTCAAATCGTGAAACTACCTCCATGACTTTTACATCACCTACAGTCTTGACTACCATCTCTTGCCTCCATCTAATCTTAAGCGCTACAGATACGGACAATTCTTATTGCTGTGGACAAAATAACAGTCTTTGCCGCAGGGTTCCATCTTTATCGTGATCTCGCTGTCATGGATACTTTTCCGTATATCCTTTTCCAGAATAGTCACTATCTCGTGCCCTTTTTTAAACGCCATGTCCTGCGGCATTATGAGTTTCAGCTCCACGAACTTTTTGCGTCCGGCGGAACGGGTCTTGATATCCTTGAAATCGCAGTATTTTTCGCTGTGCTGGCCCAGCAATTTTACCACCTCGATCTTGCCTTCCTCCTCTATCGACGCATCCAGAAGATTGAAGAAGGCCTTCTTTGCCAGGCTGAAAGAAGGTATCAACACCATGAAACTTACCAGAAGTGTGGCCGAAGGGTCGACATAAGCCTCTATTCTTTCCAGGCCCTTTGAGCGCAAGACAATGGAAATGACAAAGGAGGCAGCTATTGCCAGCGATATGAAGCCTTCCAGCCGGTAGTGGATACCTTCGGCGTGTATGGCTGGGGATGAGGTCTTTTTACCCATGTTCAGTATATAGAAAGCCCCCAGGAAATTTATGGTCGTGTTCATGCTGCTGGATATTAAACCCACCCATGGCATGTGTATCTGCCTTGGGTGGATGATATTCAGGACCGCCTGGGATGAGAGGGTGAACGCTATTCCTATGAGGACCAGGCCCTCCATCGCTTCGCATACGTGTTCGACTTTCGCATAACCATAATTATGGAAAAAATCGGCGGGCTTGTCCGCCAGCTTGATAGAATGGTAAAGTATCACCGATATGGCGAGCGCCACGGAAGATATCCCCAGATCCGCTATTATGGCAAGAGAATTTACAAATAATAGCGCAAGCGCCTTGATCGAAAAAAGGATGATGTTGCCGAAAAGGCTTATCTTTACGGCCCGCAACATGTACTTCTGTTTCATCGACATGCTATCGATCAGCCTCTCTTCGGTTTGCGGAGAAGCGCCTTTTCCATTCTAGCGCAGGCCATTGCGGAACTCCTGCCTTCCGTGATGTTATTGCAGCATATGGCCGCGTAACCCTTCCTGTTCCTTATCTTAAAAACCTTGGCCGGCTTGCCTCTTATCTTCATAGGCCCTCCCTTTTTTAAAATATCTTTATTTCGTATGTTCAGTGGCAACTTCGCCTGCTTTATGCAGGGCGTATCTTGTACATAACGGACCGAAGAGCTCGTAAACCACTGTCGTCGCCACGATCGTGGTAAATATCATGTCTCCGACTATAGGAAAATCGCCTTTCGCTATAAGGGCGCATCCAAGTGCCACACCGGCCTGGGGAATGAGCCCCCACCCTAAATACTTTTTAACTACCGAGGTGGCATGTGAAATATGAGCGCCTATACTGGCTCCCGATAACTTTCCCGCGACCCTTACGACAAGATAGGTCAACCCTAAAAGTCCCAGTTTTGGCATGAGCGCCAGCTCCAGGTTCGCTCCGGCCAGCACGAAAAACAGAAGAAAAAGCGGAGGGTCGACGGTCTTGAGGCTTTCGAAAAATTTGAAGGCCGATCTATCGCTGTTGACCAGAACAGCGCCGAGAAACATGTTTGCCAGAAGGACCGACAGGTCAAGCCACAGCGCAATTCCTATTACCGAAAGTATGCAACCGAGGGTATATATCAACAATTCCGTCTGCGTGCGGATGAAACGGGAAAAATACGAAAGGGCGAGCGCGGCGGCCCCGCCCAGGATGAAAGCCCCCAATATGTTAAAAACGGACTGCATGAATACTTTGAAGATCGAGAAGGCATCGATAATATGCGCGAATATCGCCTGCGATATCGCGAGAGAGACCGCGAATATTATCAGACACCACGCGTCGTCTATGGCCACGACTCCCATCAATGTATCCGTCAGGACGCCTTTCGACTGATATTCTCTTATGACCATTATCGTGGCGGCCGGGGCTGTCGCGGAGGCTATGGCGCCGAAGAGGAGCGAGATGTAAAATGGCTGTTTTAAAATAAATAAAAAGACGAGCGTAACAAGGATCCATGCGCCGCAGGCCTCTAATATCGATATCCATACCACTGAGGCGCCCACCCTCCTGAAATTCTCCCTTGAGAAGTTCTCCCCTATGCCGAAGGCTATGATCCCTAAGACGACATTCGATATCAGGCTGGAGGCGCCGAGCACCTCTCCTGATACGAGCTTGAGGATGGAGGGGCCTATGATTATGCCGAGCATGAGATAGGCCGTTACGGCCGGAAATTTGGCCTTCTTTATCACCTTCGCCGAAAGTAGTCCGGCGACGAGGATAAAGCCAAGGCTCAATATGCTGTTCATTTATATAATTCCCTTTTGGGAGAATAATTGCCGCACGATGTCAAAGACGCCTATCATGCCTACCAGCACGCCTTTATTGTCTACCACGGGTATCTCTTCTTTCAGGTAAAGTTTCATTACGCCGAACGCCTTCTCCAGAGATTCGTCTTCTTTTATCGCGACAAAGTGTGTCTCCATTATATCTGCGACAAGGATAAGACTTCCCATCTCTTTCGTCAGTTCAACGTTGAATATATCCTCATCTTCTTCATCGACAAACGGTATGTTCTTGACGATCTCCGTATGGCGGGGACTGAAGACGTTGATCAGGTTCTTGAAGGATACTATGCCTATCAGCTTTCCGTCCTCTTCGACAACGGGAACAAGCGGAAATATGTGGAACCTGTCAAATAGCTTCAAAAGCTGGTGTAAAGTCGTGGAGCGTTTTACGCTGATTACCTTTTTAGACATGATATCTTTAACATGCATCACTCACCTCATCTTATTTGATGCTGCGACAAACGGACTTTATGCGGAATTATTTACATATTAATATTACCACATATAAACGAAGGAAACAAATCCTTTAGAATTTTGCCTTGACGCCTCCATATGCGGCAAAGGGAGAGGTCGTGTAGCCGTGGACGTCCTCATAATATTTATTAAAAAGATTGTTCATCTTTACATATACGGAAAAATTCTTCGTGAGGGCATAATCCACCACCATGTCGACGACGGTATATTCCTTGACCTTATAGGAATTCGAACCCCATAGCGGATTACTGGTATTATTGCTCATCGGACCGTTATATCTGACCCTGAGATCGAAACTCAATTTTTCCGTCGCTTGCCAGTAGCATTCTATGAAAAATTTACGCTCGGGCCTCCTTATTAGATCCTGGTCATTCTGGAAATCCTTGGTCTTCTGATAAGTAAGCCCTGACCTGACGCGCACGCTCTCCGCAGGCTTTGCGCTTAAAGAGGCCTCTATGCCATAGACCTTGGCCTTACCCACGTTGATATACTGTCCGGTATAGTAAGTGCTGGGATTGGTGAGGGCATAAATCAGGTTAGTATAGAGAGTGTGAAAGTATGTCACCCCCGCTATCACTTTGTCGCCGAAAAGATACTGGTCTATGCCATATTCATAAGAGGCGCTCTTCTCCGGGGCTAGATCAGGATTGCCTCCTCCAAAATAAAAGTTTGCGGGCGCAAATAACTGATATAGCGACGGCGCTTTGAAACCGGTAGCTGCCAGTCCGCGCACCTTCGTCCCCGTAGGGAAGAGGTACGATCCATCCAGCCTATAAGTGAGGTGCGTCCCCGCCCTTGAATGGTGGCTGACGCGCATGCCCTGGGTTGAGGTGAGGCGGTCCGATACATTGAGCCTGTTCTCAAGATAGAGGTCGCCTTCTCGCGAGAAGACCTTAGGCATGATGTCGTTGGCCATGAATCCGGAATAATCATTTTGGGAATAATATTCGGCAGTCTCTTGCGTGAACTCATAACCGATGAGAAATTTGTCGACATCCATGATATTGAAACTCGTCTGGTAATCCAGCTTAAAATATTTGCCGAAATACTTGCTCCTGTCAAAATCGAATCCCGGTGAATCGTCGTCGAAATACTGGCGCATCGTCTCCATCCATCCCAGCTTGATCGAATGGGCCCACCACTCGAACATCTTTTGGTCCGCGTAAATGGAAGTAAAATATTCCCTGAATATGGAGAAGGCATTGTCATCGTCGGCGTCGGCGCCGTGGTCGAGGGCAAAATGGGCCTTGGTATGCCTGAATGTTGTTCCCAGCGTAATGGCGTCGGTGACATCATAATCTACCCTCGCGGCTATGCTCGTCCTGTCGTAGGGATCGCGTTCCTGATTATTTTGCTTCGCCTGGGCCTGCGAGATGCCTTTGGTATCGAGACGCGAACCGGCGATATTATAATGAAGTCCATGCGTCACCGAACCTATGTCGAACTGTTCCTGATAGGTATAAAAAGAACCTCCCTCCCATGAGATGTTGGCATGAGTATCTTCGGCCTTTTTGGAGACGATATTTACGACGCCGGCCATGGCATCGGATCCGTAGAGAGCGGATTGTGGGCCCCTTAAGACCTCTATTCTGTCGACGTTATCGAGTGTCAGGTGGGCAAGATTGTACGAGGCGTTCGGCGAGATGGGATCGTAGGCTTTCATTCCATCGACCAGAATAAGCGTGTGGCCGGTGGAGCCGCCGCGCATGTAGAGCGATGTCGTTCCCTGGAAAGCGCCCGATTGTCTTATATCTATGCCCGGTTCGCCTTTCAGGGCTTCTTTCGCGGTATCTATCTTTTCCCTGTTAAAGACGGCGCTATCGATTACCGAAACGGAGCATGAACTTGAGCCGAGTTTCTCCTCAAAACGGGACGGGGTTACTATTATCCTTTCCAGTTCCGTTATCGACCCGGCCACGGCCTCGACCGGGGCAAGCGATGCCTCCAGTGCCCTTTTAAGACTATCCGACTTCTCCTCCGCAAAAGCGCTTCCTGCCAAAAAAACCGCTACAGCCAGAACCAAAACTATTTTTCTCATTTTTCCTCCCTCGAGAATACTCCCCAGGATAGTCAATCGTCCGGACTCTCTTATAATGAATATAAGCTATTACCGTTGCGGGGCAGTGTCCCGGATCTCACGGGAACTTCCTTTGTCTATCCGGTACCTTCTCTTTTCTCCTTTCCTGGAACTAAAAATACACAGGGCCTTCCCGACACGGGATTGGCCCTCACCACCACTACCGTCCTATATACCTTCTCTATCCTTTGATACGTTAAAACCTCGGCGGGGTCGCCTACGACTTCCAGGCGGCCGTTATCGAGAAGCGCCAGGCGTTCGCAATATTCACCCGCCAGATTCAGGTCGTGCAATACGACTATCACCGTTAGGTTGAGCTTCTTCTTCAGTCTGTATATGAGATCGAGTATCGTCACCTGGTGCGTTATGTCGAGATGCGACGTGGGTTCGTCTAGAAGCAGGGCGCGTGGTTCCTGGGCCAATGCGCGGGCTATCGATACCAGCTGGCGCTCGCCGCTCGAGACCTCGCCGAGGAGCCTGTCGCGGAATTTGAGCGTATCCGTCGCCTCCATGCATCTATGAGCTATCTCCAGGTCCTCCCTGTCCTCGAGGAGTTGAAATCTCCTATAATGGGGCAGCCGCCCCAGAAGGACATAATCTTCCACGTTCATGTCCTCCGGCGGCGGGTTCTGGCTGACGACCGCGATATTCTTCGCCGTCTGGCGCGGTGATATCCCTGAAATGTCCTTTCCGTCAAACAGGACGTTCCCCTCCCTGGCCTTGAGTAAACCGGTTATCGCGCGCAGGAGCGTCGTCTTGCCGGAACCGTTCGGCCCTATTATTCCGATGAATTCGCCTTCGCGCACTTTGAGGTTTATCCCCTCAAGCTGAAATCTCCCTACATATCCGCATGTCAAGCCATTGACCTCTAACATGATCCCTTCTCCGCAATATTTGCTTTTCTGTTTAACGCATAAACGAAAAGCATGCCGCCGAGTATGCCGGTGATCACCCCGACCGGCAGTTCCATCGGAGGCGCTATCGTCCTGGCCAGGGTATCGCAAAATATGAGGAACGCCGCGCCTGACAAAAAGGACGCGGGCAGTAGAATTCTGTGATCACGACCCACCACCATCCTCATGAAATGAGGGACTACGAGTCCGACGAACCCTATGATGCCGGCTATCGAAACGCTTAAGCCCGTCAACAGGGACGCCATTATGAAAAGGGCCTTCTTCGTCCCTTCAACGTTCACGCCCAGCGTCTTCGCCTCATCTTCCCCCAGGGCCAACGCGTTAAGCCGCACGCTGAACCCGTACGATATGAAAAATGCCGTCAGCGATGTCAGGGCGGCTATCTTTATCAGCGCTGTATTCGGCTCTTCGAGCGAACCCATTATCCAGAAGATTATCCCGTGCATGTCCTCCACGCGCGAAACTGCCATTACGAGCATTATGAGCGATGACGATATGAAGCTTATCATGACCCCGGTCAGGAGAAGCCCCTGCATCTTCAGCATCCCTTTTCGCAAGCTTAAAAAGTATACTGCCGCCATGACAGCCAGCGCTCCCAGCATTCCTGAAAGAGGGAACGAAAGAACGCTCATTGAACGGCCCAGGCCTAAAATGAGGGCGGCCGATACTCCGAGCGCCGCTCCTCCGGAAATACCCAGCGTGTAAGGCTCGACGAGCGGGTTACGAAACATCCCTTGAAGCATTACGCCGGCGATGCTCAAAGACCCTCCCACGGCGAACGCCAGTATTATGCGCGGCAGGCGTATGTCGAATATTATACTGTATTCCGGCGTCAGCCTGCCTTCGAGGAGGACCGGGACTAGCTTCCTGAATGAGACGCCGCTCGAACCGATTGCCAGGGAGAATATGGCTACGCCTGCCAGAAGGCCTGACAGGGCCGCTATCCACAAGATATGATAGAATATCTTTTTACGCATCTACCTAACCGCCTTTTCGGGATGGAGCATTCCCGCTATCTCTTCAAGCGTATCCGCAAAACTTACCGGAGTAGGACTGCAAAGTTTACGCGAGTCTATTATGTAGATCCTGTTCATCCTGGCGGCAGCGAGCGTCTTCATTCTCTCCCAGTGTTCCTTCTCATTTTTACCCTCGATGCCCATGGTCGCTATGATTATCACGTCCGGATTATCCGCGATGACTTTCTCGCGGGAATAGAGCCCTGTCGTCGAATCTGCTGTCACGTTCACGCCGCCGGCAAATTCGATGAAATCGTTTATGAAGGAATTCCGCGGCACGGTATAGAGAGGCTTGGTGCCTATTTCGACGAATACCTTCGGGCGCGGCAGGGTACTGACGCGGTTCTTCACCGTCGCCACCCTTTCTTCCGCCTGCTGTATTACCGATATGGCCTTCCTTTCACTGCCTATCAACGCGGCCAGGCGTCTGAATTCCGAGCATATCTGCGAGAAGCTTTCCGCATACGGAAAATTGGCCGTCCTTATTCCGAGCTTTTTCAATTTCTCTATGACGGCCGGCTTCGTAAGCGATATCGTCAGGACGATATCCGGCTCCAGGTCGACTATTCTCTCCAGATTGGCATCCACTATCGTTCCAACTTTTTCCTTATTGAGGGCATCCGGCGGTTTCTCGCAATAAGTCGTCACTCCCACCAGGCGGTCCTCGGCCCCTAAGAGATATATCTCCTCTGTCAGCGTCGGACAGAGCGAAATGATCCTCCTGGGAAAAGAGTCATCCGCCGGGGCCGTATTCGGGAAAGAAGGTAAAATCAGGATAGCCGCAAATATTATCAACCGGATGATATTTTTCATGTGTTATCGCGTTATCCGCTCCTCGAGCCGTAGAAACCAATGTTTATCGACCAGCACTTTTTCACCGGTTTCGAACCGCACCGGTTTATTAAAAATCGGGCCGTCAAAAACAAATGTATGGTATTCGCCTTTTTCCCCGCAGAGGTCTATATCGCCCCTGGCGGTTACGGCCTTTACAAATTCATCGTCGACCTGGACGCCCAGCCATTCGGGCCCTAAAATATCGGCCCTAACCGAAACTACCACCGCCCGGAATCCTTTTTTCAATATCTCGTTTATAAGGCCCATTGTATTTTGTCCCCATAAAGGCATTATGGACTTCACCTTCAACTCCCCGCATACCTCATCTATCCAGTCCTTGTGCTCCTCCAGGTAAATGTCACCGAAGACTATACCATCTATGCCCTCTTTTACCTTCCACTCCTCTATCAGCGCCTTGAACTCCCGACGATAGCCTTTCTCCGGCATCGCCTTCTGGAGATACGAAAAACCGGTCATCCCCATCTGGGCGCGGACGATGCCGGACGGAAGACCGTGCGACAGGGAACCCTTCGCTTCGGAATCCGTGAAATTAAAGAGGGCCTTTATCTCGTGGCCTTTTAACCTCGCCAGATAAGCGGCGAAACAGCTGTCCTTGCCGCCGCTCCATAGGCTGATCACTTTCACCTTGCCCTCATTTCTTTGATAATATTTTATACAACAAGTCCAAGTTTATATTTTTCCTGACTAGGCCGGCCAGCTTATCGATCTCCCTGTCTACGTCATATCTGGCGCCGGATTCCCTGGCGGGCCACCCCTTCTTTTTTCTCAAGTTGTTAAGAAAATGCCTGCGAAAACCGTCATTGTCAAATATACCGTGGATGTATGTCCCCCAGCACCGTCCATCCCGTGTCCGGGCCCCATCATCTCTCTTTACCTTTTTACCCAGGACTTTCGAGACCTTGAACCGGGGCATGGCAGCGCTTGTGAAATTTGTCCTGCCGTGGTGTATCTCATAGCCTGTAACCTCTATGCCTGATACCGGATCCTTCGCCATAACCTGGGAAAGCGTCTTCTCCTTCTGTAATTCCGTATGTACGGGAAGAAGGGCGAGGCCTTTCATCTCTTTCTCCTTCCCTTCCATGGACTGCGGATCCGATATCTTCTCTCCGAGCATCTGATACCCTCCGCAGATTCCTGCCAATTCAACGGTTCCGGATTTGAATAGATACATTATCCTATCGGTCAACCCTGCTTTTTTAAGATATTCCAAATCGCCAGCAGTATTTTTTGTCCCCGGAATTATAATGAGATCCGGACTGCCCAGCTCTTTGACCGAAGTTACATATCTCAAGACGACGTCCGGTTCATTGCCCAACGCGTCGAAATCCGTAAAATTGGAGATGTGCGGAAGGTATACGACGGCTATCCTCAGCTTCTTACCCATCTGCCGACAGCGGCTTTTTTCATCGAGCGGCACGGCGTCTTCTTCGGGTATCTTTATATCCCTGAAATAAGGTATGACCCCCAGGACCTTTATCCCCGTATATTGCTCGAGAAATCTTATCCCCGGCCTCAGGAGGCGCTTGTCGCCACGGAACTTATTTATGATAAAACCCTTCACCTTCTTTCTCTCTTCCCTATCCAGCAACTCCAGCGTTCCTACGAGCCAGGCAAACACGCCTCCACGGTCTATATCTCCGACGAGGATTACGGGAGAATCCGCTGTCTTTGCCATCTTCATGTTCACGATATCCTGCGCTTTCAGGTTTATCTCGGCAGGACTGCCCGCTCCCTCCATGACCACGATCTCGTATTCGCCGCTGAGGCGGTTGAAAGACTCTTTCACCTTCCCGAATGCCGTTTTTTTATAATCCTTATATCTATAAACCGACATGTTGCTTACGGGCCTGCCGTGCAGTATCACCTGGGCGGAGGTATCTTTTGTCGGCTTGATCAGGATAGGGTTCATGTCCGGTGTCGGCTTTATCCTGCAGGCTTCGGCCTGGGTGGCCTGCGCGCGGCCGATCTCGCCGCCTGATTCCGTGACGAAAGAATTGAGCGCCATGTTCTGGGCCTTAAAAGGACATACACTGAAACCATCCTGCAGGAATATACGGCATAAGGCCGAAACGACAACGCTCTTTCCCACGCCCGAACCGGTGCCCTGAACCATGATAGCCCTGGCCTTTTTTTTCATCTCAAAATCTCTTTCATCTCTTCTATCAATTTTTGATTCTCGTTTCGACTCCTCACGGCCATCCTTATAAAGTTACCGGATAAATTCCGGAAATTTGCGCAATCTCTTATGAGTATCCCTTTTTTGAGCAATCTTTCGGCGAAGACAGCCGACATAAAACCTTTTTTCTCTATTTTTATCAGGATGAAATTTGCGGCGGGTGGATACGGTCTAAGGCCTTCTATATCCGTTATCCGGTCATAAAGATAATCTTTTTCTTCTTCGATAAATTGCCTGGAAAGTCTTATATATTTTTTGTCCTTCAGGATGCTCAAAGCTGCGGTTTCGGCCATGCAATTGACGTTCCATGGAGGCATGAAAGACCTTATCCTGTTTATTGTATCGCGGTGCGCGACGAGATAGCCGAGTCTCAACCCCGGCATGGCGAAGAATTTCGTGAACGTGCGAATGACTATTGTCCTCTTGTCCCTGACGACGCGGGGAATGAGCGTATGGCGCGGCTCGTCCGGTAAAAAATCCATGAAGGCCTCGTCCACGATCAGCAGATCTTGCGGAAGACCGATCTTTCTATTTTTTATCAGGAGGTTTCCCGTTGGATTATTGGGATTACACATGACTACCGTCTTAAGAGCCCTGAAATCCGTATTTTTGAGATTAAAACCTTCTGCCTCCCGCAGCCTGATAAATCTTACCTTAGAGCCCACGACCGAGGATGCCCTCTCATATTCCGAGAAAGTCGGCGCTGGCATGTGGACAATTTTAGGCCTATATGCTTCTATTAATGAATATATCAGTTCGGCCGAGCCGTTCCCGCACAGGATATTTTCAGGCGATATGTCCCAATAGTCAGCGATACCCGCCTTTAAGGCCCTGGACTCTATATCGGGATAGCGCGTGATCGCATCAATATTTCCGGATGCGGCCTTTTTTGCACTATGCGGCAGGCCGAGGGGGTTTATATTAGAACTAAAGTCTATGATGGATCCCGCGCCCTTCCTTCTTATGCCATAAATATCCCCCCCGTGCGAAAAATCTATATTACGCATCTTATGATGACCCCTGTCACGACGATCAATACTGAAACTACAAAACTTATATCGAGCGCCTCTTTTATCAGATGCGGCCCCATCTGTCTTTTACCCTCTCCTATATACGGCCTCACGCAAAGCTCGCCCTCATAATAAGCGTTGCCGCCCAATCGCACGCCAAGCGCTCCCGACATGGCGGCTTCTGACAGGCCGCTATTGGGTGACTCATGTTTATTTCCGTCCCTTAACATGATATCGAATGCTCCATTGAAATCCTTCTTGAGTATCGCCGCTGCCACGGCTATCAAGAACGCTGAAATTCTGGCCGGGATGAAGTTGGCCACGTCGTCGAGTCGCGCCGGGAACCAGCCGAAATGGATATATCTCTCATTCTTGTATCCCAGCATGGAATCGAGCGTATTTATCGCCTTATAGACTATGGCCAGTAACGGTCCGCCGATTATAAAATAGAATATCGGCGCCACTATTCCGTCGTTAACGCTCTCGGCGACGCTTTCGACAGCGGCGGTCGAGATATCTTTCTCATCCAGCTTCGCAGTGTCGCGGCCGACGATCATGGAGAGCCTTCCCCTGGCGCCGTTCATATCGTTAGTGTTAAGAGCCTTCATTACAGCTCCGGCCTTATCGCGCATGTCCTTCACGGCTATCGTCGTATACCCGAGATATGCCAGAAAGGCGAATCCGAGAAAAGGATTTATATTAGAAAGAAGCTTGAATATCAAAAATGATACCGAGAAGACCAACCCTATCACCAGGATGGCCAGAAATGCCCCTTTCGCGCACTCCTTTGACTTGCCGGACTCGCCCCTCAGCACCGACTCCGAAAAAAGGATGAACTTCCCCATCATCCTGGTAGGATGAGGAAGCTTCTCCGGGTCGCCGAAGACCAGGTCCGCGATATAGGAAGTCATCAATAAAAGCGCCATGGAAATATATAGACGAGGTTTAAAAATAGGATCAGGGCTTCCGAGGATTCGCTCAATGCCCCGATCGTATCCCCCGTCATGCCACCTATCCTTTTCCTGAAATACCTTATAAACAAGTACGCTATTACCGTAGATATTCCGAAGACTACCACGCCACATGCCCGCATCAGTGCCGCGAACAATAGGAGAGTAAGGGCCATCGCTATCAATATATCTTTTTTGGTGGCACGCTCCACAAAATCTTTCGCCTTGCCGTCCTGGCGCGCATATTGAGAACCGTAACAGGCCAGCGCCTGGGCCCATCTCGAAAAGGCCGCCATCATGATGAGCGTCTTCCATAAAACGCTCTTCGGAATGGCAGCGAAGGCTGAAAACTTAAATATCAATATTACGGCCAGTCCGATCACTCCCATCGCGCCGATGTGGCTGTCGCGCATTATTCTCAGTATCTCTTCTTTCGATCTTGAACCGTAAAACCCGTCACAGGTATCGGCTAATCCGTCCAGATGCATCCCCCCTGTTATCACTATAGACGCTATGAGGATAAGAGCCGCTGTCACGAGCGACGGCAGGAAACCGAAGAGGACCGAGACGAGCGCAAGAACGCATCCTATGAGGGCTCCCACGAGCGGAAAGTACGCCAGCGATCCTGCCATCTCTTCCGGAGCCACCTTACCTTTAAACTTGACCGGAAGTATTGTCAGAAATTGCAGCGCTATTAAAAAGCGTTTCACTTTTTTACCCTTTCGGAGACGCCAGCATCCTTGAAACTGGCCATCTGGGTCAATATCTTGACCGCAGCTTCGGCAATTGAGATGCCGAGTGCCGCGCCGGTCCCTTCACCCAGCCTCAGGTCTAAATCGAGGAGCGGTTTAAGCCCGATATGTTCGAGAATTATGCGATGGCCCCTCTCGACTGATTGGTGGGCGGCTATCATGTATTCCTTCGTTTTGGGTTCTAATTTATACGCCAGTAAGGCTGCCGCTCCAGAGATAAAGCCGTCTATCACGACCGGCACCCGATTGGCGGATGCGGCCAGTATAAGGCCGGCGATGCCCCCTATCTCAAACCCTCCGACCTTTGCCAGTACATCGATGGGGTCTTTGGCATCAGGCTTATTAACTTCTATCGCCTTTCTTATTATAGCGACCTTGCCGGCAAATGCCTTATCGTCCACTCCGGTTCCCCTGCCGGTAACATCCTCGACCTTTCTGCCCGTCAAGACACTGGCGATGGCGCTCGATGGGGTGGTATTGCCGATGCCCATGTCTCCGGTGCCAGCTATATCCATGCCTTTTACAAACTCTTCTTCAAACGCCTCAATGCCGCCTTCGAGCGCTTTTAATGCTTCTTCTTTTGTCATCGAGCTGCCTTTGGCCATGTTCCTGGTGCCGTATCCGACCTTCTTTATCACGAGATCATTGTGTTCTTTCAGATCGCAGGCCACTCCCATGTCCACGACGATGACTCTCGCGCCGACATGCCTGGCCAATACGTTTATCCCGGCGCCGCCGGCCATAAAATTATAAACCATCTGCGGAGTCACTTCTTTCGGATAAGCGCTCACGCCTTCTTCTGTAACACCGTGATCTCCCGCCATCGTAAATATCACCTTCTTCTTTAACGATGGCCTCTCCTTCTTCGTTATCTCGACTATCTGTTTTGCGAGTTCTTCAAGCCTGCCAAGGCTCCCCAAAGGCTTTGTCAGGTTGTCGAGCCGCCTTTGAGTCGCTTTCGCGAGCGAAAAATCTATTTTTTGGATCCTTTGTATCGTCTCATCAAATTTTCTCATATTTAATCTTCCTCTTAAGCCATGTTGGTATCCCGCACTGCATGAATATGACCTCGTCGGCGGCTTTGGCCATCATCTGATTGGCCAGCCCGAGGGTGTCGGTGAAGGCCCTTCCTAAGACATTATCCGGCACCAGGCCGCTTCCGACCTCGTTCGATACCAGGATTATGTCGGAATCGCCCTTTTCTATGGCGCGGAGGAGGCGGGTGATTTTCTTCTTTATCTGTCCCTCTTTCATACCGCTCATCAAAAGATTCGAAACGAGCAACCCGAGACAGTCTATCAGTACCAGGCCGTATCTATTCTTAAGCCCGGGCAAGGCCTTCTCCACCGCTTTTGGCTCTTCGACCACCTTCCAATCCTTCGGCCTGGAGAGCCTGTGAGACTTTATCCTATTTTTCATTTCGCTGTCGAAGGGGATTGCCGTGGCAATGAAAGCTGTCTTTTTATTTAAATCCTTCGCCAGTTTTACGGCGTAAGAGCTCTTGCCGCTGCGCATGCCTCCCAGAATAAAAATGAACCTCTTCATATATAAATGCCCCTATTTAAGATGCGCCGTATCGTTTATCTTTACCGCGCGCGGTTTGCGTTTCGCGGAAAAATCTATTATGCTCAAGGCGCAGTTATCCAGCGTTATCTCCCAGAACCTTTTCGGTCCGCGGCCGAGGGCATCGTTAAGGACGACCCTTATCGGCCCTCCATGAGAGATTATCGCTACGGTCTTTCCGGCATTGGTGGAGGCGATAAAGGCCAATCTCTTCCTTACCCGCGTTCTCATTTCGGTGAAGCTTTCCCCCTCCGGGATCTTCACCCCGAACGGGTCTGCGAGCCACTTTTTGTAAAGCCGGCCGTGCCTCTCGGCTATCTCCTCGTACCTCAACCCTTCGAATATCCCCACATTTATCTCGCGCAGGTCCGGGAATTTTTCTATCTTCGCCTTTCTGAACAATATCTCGGATGTCTGACAGGCCCTCTTCAGGTCGCTCGAATATACCTTATCTATCCTGAATCTCTTAATCCTGGCTGCCAGTTTTCTGGACTGCCACACCCCTTTCTCGTTCAGCGGGAAATTACAAAACCCGCAATATCTCGCCTCGAGATTGCAATCCGTCTCGCCGTGGCGTATCAGTATCAGCCTCTTCACAAAAAACCCTCCGGAAAATAAAATACCCCGACCGTGAAGTCGGGGTTGCACCCTGATTTACTTGACCCTTCCTCGAGGAGCAAAAAGCGCTAAAAAAAGAAGTTGCGCTCTTTCCTTCCAGTACAGGCAGGTCTTCTGGCTCTCCCGCCCTTTCAACCGCCTTCCCGTCCGATCTGGCCGGACAGTGGCTAACTTTGTTGAAAGGGTTCCCTTTCCGTCTAAAGAAAAGGCAGGATTACAGCGGCGGGACCGCACCCGATTACCACGGGTTTCCCTTTTAACCGAAATTCAAGGACCTGTACCCTTATATGTCGAAATCAATCTTACACCAGGCGGAGACAAATGTCAACTATATAGAGGATCGACGCGCGGCATCTTAAACCTTGTAATCGCTGGCATTTTAATGTAAGATTTATACGAAATACGCGTATCGGAGGGAACGGAAGAGGCCATGGACAAAAAATGGGCGCGGGGCGCGTCAAGGGAAGAGGAACGGAAATACCGGGATTTCGTGGAGAATGTGAACAGCATCATTCTCCGAATGGATACAAAGGGCAGGATCACCTTTCTCAATAAATTCGCGCAACGGTTCTTCGGCTATAAAAAAAGCGAGCTGCTGGGACACAGCGTGATCGGGACCATAGTGCCGTTCACGGATAGCGCCGGCCATGACCTCAAGAAGATGATCAGCGACATCATGCTCGACACCGACAGGCATATCAATAACGAAAACGAGAATATGCTGCGCGACGGCCAGCGCGTCTGGATAGCGTGGACGAACAGGGCCATATTTGACAAAGATAGCAGAGAAAAAGAGATAATCTGTGTCGGGAACGACATCAGCAAGATAAAAAAGGCCGAGGAGCTGCTGGAAGAGATGGACAGGAGGAAATCGGCCTTTGTCGCGAATGTCTCACATGAGTTCAAAAACCCTCTTGGCATAATCAGGGCTTCCATGGACAACATCCTTGACGGAATAATCGGCCCTGTCAGCCCGCAACAAAAAGAGGTCCTTGAGATCGCCAAAAGGAACGTGGAACGGCTGATGAGGCTGGTGACGGACCTTCTGGATATTTCAAAGATAGAGGCGGGAAAGATGGAATTAAGAAGAGAGCGGGTGGAGATGGGCCCGCTGGTAAATGAGGTGGTGGCCGGCAATGGCCCGGATGTCTCCAAAAAAAATCTTGCCGTCAAAAAAAATATCTCGAAG
>JAQUQN010000007.1:5499-29248 GCA_028716065.1 Candidatus Omnitrophota bacterium | reverse complement strand
GGAGGAGATGCTGAGAGGGTAAAATTTTTCGGCTTTACCCAAGCAGGCGTTTACTTTTGTGGCCGCCTCCGCTTGCCGCTCGCTCGGATTAGGCATCCTCGCTCGCTGTGGATAAAAATGCGATGGTAAAGCCTAAACCGCCATCATGTATCGCATTTTTATACAGTCGCTCCGGCGTACCACAAAAGTTCCGCCACGCCAAGGAGCCGAAAAATTTTAGAAGGGGATTGATGTGATGCTCGGCACGTCGGCCTCGGGGGCCCCTTCAACAAGGAGCCGAAAAATTTTAGAAGGGGATTGATGTGATGCTCGGCAAGGCGGGGACCCTAAAATTTACAAGTGATGTTATGGACGGGATATTGATAGTAGATAAGGCGAAGGGGATGACGAGCCACGATGTCGTGGACCTCGTAAGGAAGAGGTTCGGCATCAAGAAGGCCGGACACGGCGGGACGCTCGATCCGATGGCGACCGGAGTGCTCGTCCTCCTGATAGGTAAATATACTAAATCCTCCGCTACCTTTCTCAGCGACGACAAGGAATATGAAGGAACGTTCGTCCTTGGCGCTACCTCGGATACGGGAGACGCGTACGGGAAGATAACGGAAAGGAACGAAAAGTTCAACGGCGGCAGGCATGAGATAGAGGAGGTTTTCAGGAAATTCACCGGCGAGCTCGAACAGAAGCCGCCCATGTATTCAGCGGTGAAACATAAGGGCAGGAAGTTATATCAATTGGCCAGAAAAGGCGAGACCGCGGATGTCGCACCGAGGAAGATCACGATAAAAAACCTGGAGGTCTTGAATTTAAATTTGCCCGAAGTGTCTTTCAAGACGCAGTGTTCGAAAGGCACTTATATACGCCAGTTATGCGCCGACATGGGTGAGAGGTTAGGCTGCGGGGCGTATCTTTCCGCATTGAGAAGGACGAGATCGGGTAAATTCGGTATCACAGAAGCGATTAGCGTAGAAGAATTAAAGAGGATCAACGCAGAAGAATTGGGCGGTAGGTTACTCAGAGAAGGTTAAGGCAATGGCTGAGGCTGAGGCTGAGGTTTAGGTTGAGATGAAGGTAATACACGGATTAAAAAATATTAAACATCCAATAAAAGCGTCGGTTCTGACGATAGGCGTATTCGATGGTGTCCACGCTGGCCACAGGGCGATAATAAAAGCCGTAGTAAAGCGCGCAGAAGAACTTAATCTCGAGAGCGTGGTTTTGACTTTCGACCCTCATCCGTCAAAGGTCACGCATCCCGGATCCATCGCTAAAAGCCTCATCTCCCTGGATCACAGGATCCGGCTTATCGAGGCGCTCGGCGTAGAGACTCTCCTGATATTGAAATTTACCGCCGCTTTATCTAAAGTGCCTGCGGATCATTTTGCCAGGAAGGTCCTCGCAGAGACATTAGGCGCGAAAGAGATATTCGTCTCCGAAAATTTCTATTTCGGAAAAGGCGCCGACTCAGGTATCGGCTCACTGAAGAGGGTCGGCAATAAGATGGGATTCAGGGTGAGGGTGGTGCCTCCGGTTAAGATGGCCGGCCATATCGTCAGTTCAAGCCGCATAAGGAGCCTTATCATGGAAGGAGAGCTCCGGCGCGCGGCAGGGCTCCTGGGACGGCCGGTTTCGATACTGGGGACCGTGGTCAAGGGGCACAGGCGGGGCCGCATCCTCGGTTTCCCCACGGCCAACATAAATCCGCATCATGAGGCGATACCGCCGAGCGGCGTCTATGCCGTCAGGATAAAGTTCGGGAAGAAGCGCCTGAACGGCCTTCTAAATATAGGTATCAGGCCAACTTTTCATAAGAATGAGGGATTTAACGAACCCACGATAGAGGTCCACATCTTCAATTTTGATAAGAAGATATACGGCAGGGACCTCGAACTGACATTCGTAAAAAAACTGAGGAACGAAAAGAAGTTCGCTACTGCGGAAGAGCTGATAGCACAGATCAGGGAGGATGAAAAGGCCGCGCATAGGGTATTATAATGATAAATACCTTTACAAATATCGTCAGTTGTGTTAAAATCTATAAAACATAGCGTAAGTGTAAATGTAGTGATTTTATTAAAGAGAGGTGTGGATTGGTTTTGGTAAAAGAGAAGAAGAAGGAAGTAATAACCAGTTATAAGGCACATGAGAAGGACACCGGTTCGCCGAGTGTGCAGATCGCGCTCCTGACCGAGAGGATAAACTCTCTATCGGATCATTTCAAGGCGCACAAGCGCGATCATCATTCCCGCCAGGGACTTCTACGCATGGTCAGCATAAGACGAAGGCTCTTGGATTATCTTAAGAGAAAAGACCCTAAGGCTTATAAGGAAATCATTAAGAAACTGGATCTCAGAAAGTAATCCCGCCATAAACGGATATCTGCCTGGACAGGAGCCGGTATTTGGAAGAGCGGGTGAAGGTGTATTTTGAAAGAAAGGGACATATGCAGCAAGGTATAAAAAAATTCGAAGTAAAAATAGACAGATGTAATATTACGATAGAGACAGGCAGGATGGCAAAGCAGGCGGACGGCGCCTGCACCGTTCAGCTGGGTGACACGCTCGTGCTCGTTACCGCGGTATGCTCTAAAGAGCCAAGGGAGAATATAGATTTTTTCCCGTTGACCGTCGAATACCAGGAGAAAACGTATGCGGCCGGGAAGATCCCGGGAGGGTTTTTCAAGAGGGAAGGCCGCCCATCCGAAAAAGAGATATTGACCGCCAGGTTGACCGACAGGCCCATAAGGCCGTTGTTTCCCCATGGATTCGCGAATGACGTCCAGATAGTCGCCATGGTGGTATCGAGCGACGGCGAGAACGATTCCGATGTACTGGCAATGCTGGGAGCATCGACAGCGCTTACCATATCGGATATTCCATTCAACGGCCCCATAGGCGCGGTCAGGGTAGGGCGGATAGACGGTAAATTCGTGATAAACCCGACATTCCAGGAACTCACATCAAGCGACATAGATCTGGTGGTAGCCGGCACGCGCACGGGAATAGCCATGGTCGAATCCGGCTCGAACGAGATAAGTGAAGAGGACCTTTTAGAGGCCATAGAGTTCGGCCAGAAGAGTCTCCAGCCGCTGATAGACCTGCAGGAGAAGATGGCGAAGGCCTGCGGCGCCAAGAAGAGAGAAGTCGTGATACGCAAGATCGATGAAGATCTGATAAAAAAGGTGAAAGCGGAATCGGTGAAGCGCCTGGCCGAAATAAACACGCTCGGAACGAAGGAACAACGCGAAGAGGCGATGAATTCTCTTTCGAAGGAACTGATAGAGAAACTGGTCACCGAGGATTCGGTATATACGGATAAAGACGTGAAGTCCGCTCTCGAACAGGTCGAGGAGGAAGAGGTCAGGAAGTTCATTGTAGAGAAGAAGAAGAGGGTCGACGGAAGGCGTTTCGATGAGATAAGGCCGATAACCTGCGAAGTAGGGTTATTGCCGCGCACGCACGGCTCGAGCCTCTTCACGCGCGGCCAGACGCAGAGCCTTTCGGTCACGACGCTCGGGACGAGCGCCGACGAACAGATAATAGACGCGCTGGAAGGCGAGACGCAGAAGAACTTCATGCTGCATTACAATTTTCCGCCGTTCTCCGTGGGAGAGGTGAAGCCCATTAGGGGACCGGGCAGGCGAGAGATAGGCCACGGCGCGCTGGCAGAGAGGGCGCTCAAGGCCGTCATGCCGAACAAGGATAACTTCCCGTATACCGTGAGGGTTGTTTCCGATATTCTAGAGTCTAATGGTTCATCCAGCATGGCGACGGTCTGCGCCAGTTCATTGTCTCTGATGGACGCCGGTGTCCCCATAAAGAACCCGGTCAGCGGAATAGCAATAGGCCTGGTCAAGGAGAAAGGTGAGACGATCATCCTTACCGACATAGGCGGCGTGGAAGACCACTACGGCGACATGGACTTTAAAGTGGCCGGCACCAAGGACGGGATAACGGCCTTGCAGATGGACCTGAAGATACAGGGCGTGGATACCGATGTCATAAAGAAGGCGCTTGAGATAGGGAAGACGGCGCGGCTCTTCATACTCGACAAGATGACGCATGCCATATCGAGGCCTAAGGAGAACGTCTCGGAATTCGCGCCGCGGATAGTGACATTCAAGATAAGCCAGTCCAAGATAGGCGAGGTCATAGGTCCCGGCGGTAAAAATATAAAAAAGATAATCCAGGATACCGGCGTGACGATAGATATCTCCGACGACGGCACCGTCCAGGTGGCGTCTCAGGACCAGGCCGCTATAGATAAAGCGGTGAATATCATAAAGGGCATGACCGCCGAGGCCGAGGTCGGTAAGATATACACGGGGAAGGTAAAGAGGATAATGAACTTCGGGGCCTTTTGCGAGATATTGCCTGGCAAGGAAGGGCTGATACATGTATCCGAACTTGCAGATAAGTTCGTCAAGAACGTCGAGGATGTGGTGAAGATAGGCGATGAGGTGACGGTAAAGGTTATCGAGATAGACCAGCAGGGCCGCATAAACCTGTCGAAGAAGCAGGCCGAGCGCCCGGCGGACGAGCAGAAGAAATAATCCTTTACCCCGTTAGAAAGGACGGCTTTCTAACGGGGCTTACGGATTAAACGAGTATCAGAATTGAAAACCATAAGCGTCTCCCTAAAGAAGAAGGCAGGTTCCGAAGACTTACCCACACCCAAATATGCTACATCCGGTTCGAGCGGCATGGACCTGTACGCTGATGTTGAGGGGGAGATCGAACTATCACCGGGCGATATAAAGTTAGTATCGGCCGGTTTTTATTTGAGTCTACCCGAAGGCTACGAGGCCGAGATCCGGCCGCGCAGCGGGCTCGCCCTGAAGCACGGGATAAGCCTCGTCAACACGCCGGGGACGATCGATTCTGATTACCGCGGGCTGGTGAGCCTCATAATGATCAACCACGGCAAGGACACGTTCAGGATAAAGCGCGGCGACAGGATCGCCCAGATGGTGATAAAGGAAGTCATAAAGGCAGTGGTAGATATTACCGAAGAACTCGACGAGACGGTAAGGGCCGGAGGCGGTTTCGGACACACGGGAAGATAGATGACGATAGCGCAGGCAGTGATCTCCGGGATAGTTCAGGGCGCGACGGAATTTTTCCCGATATCGAGCTCGGGGCATCTCGTGATATTGCACGCCATCTTCGGGATAAAAGAGCCGCAGATGGCCTTTGACATATTTCTGCATTTCGGGACGTTACTGGCAGTCCTGATATTTTTTCGGAATGATATACTGAAGCTCTTTACCAGCGGTAAGAGGACGCTCCTCTTTATAGTAGTGGGGTCTATCCCGACTTTCGCCCTCGGCATGCTGTTCAAGGATGTTGTGGAGAGTTTTTTCGCAAAGCCCGGGATAGTAGGTTTCATGCTGCTACTGACAGGATTCTGGCTCTTGGCGGCGGGCCTTTACACCATTTACCTGAAAAGGTCGGGACTGAAACGTCCGCAGAATATCTGGAACTCGCTCGTCATAGGACTGGCGCAAGGGATAAGCATAATGCCCGGCATATCGAGGAGCGGCGCGACGATAGCCACGGGAATGCTTTTGGGCCTTGACAAGGAGACGGCATTCAGATTCTCGTTTCTCCTTTCCATCCCCGCGATATTCGGAGCGACTGCCCTGAAGGCATCCAGGATCGGTTCCATCCTCGCGGGCAATGACGCTCTCTATTTTATCATAGGAGGAGTAACGGCTCTCGGCGTGGGCCTGGTCTGCATAAAGGCGCTCTTGGAGTTGATAAGAAGGGACCTCTTCTTTATTTTCGGGATATACTGTTTTCTGGCCGGTTCAGCAGTTTTGATAATGCGCTTAAGGTAAATAGATTATGGATAAGACGAGATGGAATGAGATACAGGCGGTGGTCCTCTTCGCGATCGCCATCCTTATTTTTATAAGCCTTGTCACGTTCGATTTTTCCGACATGGCGCTCTTCACGTCAAGGCCCAACTATTCGGTGAGGAATTTTGCCGGCCTATTCGGCGTCTATCTCGGGTTTGGCCTCTTTTTCGTGATGGGGTTGAGCGCATACGTGATACCTCTTCTGGTCCTGACCTGGGCGATAGCCAGGTTCTACGGCATCACACCTCAGAAGATATATTTCAAGCTCTTCGGCACATTTTTCCTCATCCTGGCTTCAAGTGCGATATTTTCTATAGTAGCGAGCGGCGACAATTCATTCCGCTTCCGGCTGGGGGGCGCGGTGGGACTTGTCTTTTCCGACTTTTTGATAAAATATCTGGGAAAGGCCGGCGCGCTCGTCGTGATAGCGGTGCTATTCCTGCTATCGATACTGCTGGCCACAGAGTTTCTACTACTTCCGTTTTTGTCGACGCTATTTTCTAAATCGAAGGGGCTCCTCGGCGGCTTGTTCGGCCGTTTGACCGGAGAGAAGGAAGGGCCCAAGATCATACTGAACGTTTCACGTAAGCCCACGCCGGCAGAGCGCGGGGCGGATATAATAAGGCAGGCAAAAGAGGCCATAAGCGGCAGGAAGCAGGAACCGCCTCCGAGAAAATCGGAAGAGGCGAAGCCTTCTGCCGCGCAGGCCAGGCCGGCTCCGGAAAAAGAGGACGCCGCAAAAAAGGTCGCTACGCCTGTGCCAGCATCGGCTTCAGCGGCTGGGGCTGCGGCCCAGGATATTCCGAAGGTGGACGCGGTAAAGGCGGCGGCATACAGGCTGCCCTCCATGAATCTGCTGGCATCGCCTCCGCCCCTGGAGTCGAGAAAGATAAAGGAGAACTTCGACGCCAACGCGCGCATCCTGGAAGAGACACTACGGGATTTCGAGATAGAGGCAAAAGTGGTCACGGTGAACAGGGGGCCGGTGATAACGAGGTATGAGCTTGAGCCGGCACCGGGGGTGAAGATACAGAAGGTCACCGCATTGAGCGATAATATAGCCCTGACCATGAAGGCCCAGAGCGTGAGGATAGTGGCGCCGATACCCGGCAAGGGAACGATAGGAGTGGAGGTACCCAATGCCACGAGCGCCCTCGTCTATCTTAAAGAGGTCATCGATTCCAGGGAGTATAAAGAGTCTCGTTCCAAACTGAAGCTCGCGCTGGGAAAGGATATCGCGGGCACGCCGGTCATAGCGGACCTCGCGAGCATGCCGCATCTTTTGATAGCCGGCGCCACCGGCTCCGGTAAGACCGTATGCATAAACAGCGTCATTACAAATCTTTTATTGAGTTATACCCCTGAAGAATTGAAATTCATAATGATAGACCCTAAAAGGGTCGAGCTGGCGGCGTTTAATAACCTGCCACACCTTCTTACACCGGTCGTCACCGACGCAAAGAGGGTAGGCGCGGTCCTGGACTGGATAGTGAGCAAGATGGAATCCAGATACGAACTATTCGCGCAGGCCGGCGTTAGAAATATCGATGCTTACAACGAGAGGATCGGCAAAGATATCACCGAAAAACTTCCTTATATAATCATAGTGATAGATGAACTTGCCGATCTAATGATGGTAGCGCAGGCCGATGTCGAAGGCGCTATAACGCGCCTGGCGCAGCTGTCGAGGGCGGTCGGCATACACATAATACTGGCGACGCAGCGCCCGTCCGTCGATGTCATAACGGGCGTCATCAAGGCCAACTTCCCCGCGAGGATATCCTTCAAGGTGGCGTCGAAAGTCGATTCCAGGACAGTCCTCGATATCAACGGCGCCGATAAACTTTTAGGCCGCGGCGACATGCTATTTATAGAACCGGGCGCCTCGAGGCCCATAAGGGCGCAGTGCAGCCTCATCGCCGACAGAGAGATAGAGGCGATAACGGACTTCATAAAGTCACAGCGCCAGCCCCAATACGTCGAAGAGATATCGGATGACCAGAAGAGGCAGAGTTTCAAGAAATTCGATAAGGATGAGGTTTATGATGAGGCCGTAAGGCTAGTGCTTGAGACACGGCAGGCCTCGGTATCGATCTTACAGAGGCGGCTCGGCCTGGGCTATACGCGGGCAGCGCGGCTCATAGACATGATGGAAGACGAAGGCATAGTAGGCCCTTACCAGGGGTCAAAACCCAGGGATATCCTGGTGAGCACGGAGGAGTATCAGGCAAAAAATGGAAGCTGAATCCAGGAATACCAAGAGTTCGTTTGTAAATATCGGAGAGAGGCTGAAGAAGGCGCGCGAAGCCAAGTCCCTGACCTTCGAGCGCATTCAGAAAGAGACGCATGTCCATTCTTCGGTGCTCTCGGCCCTGGAAGACGGAACGTTCTATTCCAGTTCCACGGCCACTTATGCGAAAAGTTTTCTTAAAAAATACGCGGCATATCTGGGCCTTGACGCGGAAGCGCTTGGGAGGGAATATGCCCAACTATGCCCGGCCCGGGAAACGGCAGTTAAAAAACCGGATATCGATACCATGGACGCGATAAGGTCCGATATCGTCTCGAAGGTGATATATTTTATAAGCGCCGCGATCATCCTGATAGCGGTCATATTCTTCCTCTCCTTTATATGGAAAAAGATCGCCTCCGTATTTAGTGGCTCCAAAACCGTAAAGGCCGCCTCCGTGGCCAGGTCCAGAAGAGCCGTATCCCCCGTAATATCTTCCACCAAGAAAAAAGAGTTTCCAAAAATTTCCATACCTAAAAATGTGCCGTTGAGCCTGGTAATAAAAGTGAAAGAACCCGTCCTTGTTCAGCTCAAGAGGGACGGGGTCATACTCTTCGAAAGGGTTCTGCCCAAGGGGACTATCGAGTCCTTCAGCGCTAATAATAAATTTGAGATATTCATTAGAAAGGCTGAAGCGATAGAATTGACATTGAATGGTCAATTTTTGGGTACTCCGGGCAAAGGCGTCATCAAAGAGCTCGAGATCACCAGAAAAGGGATTAAGATCGAGTAATTCGATCATTCGTATAGCGTACAGCGTTCCGCGTACAGCGTAGAACGCCGTACGCTGTACGCCGTACGAAACTTATGCGCATATCAATGACCAGCCTTGGATGCCCGAGGAACCTTGTCGACTCGGAGGTCATTTTAGGCTCTTTGAAAAAAGAGGGCCTTAAGATAGTCGACATCGAAGACGGCGCCGACATAGCCATAATAAATACCTGTTCATTCATACAGTCCGCCAGGGAAGAGTCGATAGACACGATCTTGCAGGCCTCGCAACTTAAGAAAGAAGGCAGGATAAAATACCTGGTCATCTGCGGATGCCTGCCTCAATTGTATAAGAAAGACATCTTAAAAGAGATCCCAGAAGCGGACCTGGTCTTAGGGACCAGTTCCTTTGTCCGGATATCGGAATTCATAAAGGATCTTCGTCGCGGCAGAAGAATATCGCGCGTGAGCGCTAGAGTAGATTATCTGTACGATGAAAAATCTCCGCGCGTTTCTTTGACGCCGGCTCATTACGCCTATGTCAAGATATCCGAGGGGTGCGATAATTCCTGCAGTTATTGTATAATATCGCGTCTCCGCGGCCATGCGCGCTCCAGGTCCATCGAGTCGGTCCTCAGCGAGATAAAGACATTATCCTCGCGGGGAAGGTTGCGCGAGATAAACCTGATAGGGCAGGATACGACCTATTTCGGCGTGGATACCCGCGACAAGCCGCAACTGCCGGAATTATTGAGAAAGATTTCCCGCTTGAAGAACAGCGTCAGATGGGTACGGCTACTCTACACCCATCCCGCTCACTATACGGATGAAATAATAAAGGTCGTGGCGGAAGAAGATAGTATCTGTAAGTACCTGGACCTGCCGATTCAGCATATAAACGACAGGATATTGAAGGCGATGAACAGGCACACGACGAAGAAAAAGGTAATGTCGTTGATAGAAAAATTGAGAAAAAATATCTCCGGCCTCACACTGAGGAGCTCGGTCATAGTCGGCTTTCCCGGAGAGACCGAAAAAGAGTTTAAGGAACTTTTGGGTTTTCTCCGGCAGGTGAAGTTCGAACGGCTGGGAGCGTTCGTCTATTCTAAAGAGGACGGTACGGCCGCAGCCAGGATGCCAGGACAAGTCCCTGAGAAGGCCAAGGCGGACAGGCTCGACGAGGTAATGAAATTACAACGCGGGATATCTTCGGAAACAAACAAAAAGTTTTTAGGCAAGACGCTGGATGTCCTGATCGACGAAAGGGTAGAGGGCGAGAAGGGAAAGTTTCTCGGGCGCACCGAAGGAGACGCCCCCGAAGTGGATGGCTTGGTATATGTTACGGGAGATAAGGTGAGGATAGGGAGGTTTTCTAAAGTGAAGATCACGGATACGCTCGAATACGACCTCATAGGAGAAGCGGCATGACCCTTCCTGATAAACTGACGATCTCCAGGATACCTCTCACCTTCGTATTTATGTGGTTCTTATTTTCGAACGGCCTGGCGGCAAAGATAATGGCCCTTCTCACGTTCATCCTGGCGTCGTTGACCGATTTTCTGGACGGATACATCGCCAAGAAGAATAACATCTCGACCGATTTCGGCAGGATGATGGACCCGATAGCGGACAAGGTCCTGGTCCTGGCCGCCTTCGTGGCGTTCGTCGAGATGAAACTCGTCCCGGCGTGGATGGTCGTCATAATCGTTTTCAGAGAAGTCGCGATAACGGGCCTGCGCGTATCGGCTCTTACCAGGGGCACCGTTATACCGGCTGACGACGCCGGCAAGCATAAGATGGTCTCCCAGGTCCTCGTCATATTTGCCATATTGCTGTTCCTCGTATTCAGGGAAGCAGGGATAGGGGTCTTCAGGTTCTGGGACGAGAATATACAATCCATATATGGAGATACCATATTCATCCTGATGCTGATAACTACGGTCTTGACATTGATAAGCGGGATATCGTATCTTATAAAGAACAGGGAGGTATATTTCCATGCGAAAAAGGACTAAACTCATAACGAGTTTCTTTTATCTCGGCCATTCGCCTTACATGCCCGGCACGGTTGGCAGCCTGGGTGGTTTGATAGTCTATTACCTGGTCAAGGATAACCTCATCCTCCACGGATTCAGCATACTCTTCCTGTTGATGCTGGGGACGATGTTTTCGGCCGAGGCCGAAAGGATATATAAGGTTAAAGACCCTAAGATGATAGTGATAGATGAGGCCTGTGGAATGGTGCTGGCGCTATTCTTCGTTCCGCACAGTATAGCCGTAGTAATATTAGGTTTTATCCTCTTCAGAATATTCGATATACTTAAAGTCCCTCCAGCCCGGCGGATAGAGAAGATGTCCGGCGCATTCGGCATAATGTTCGATGACATAATCGCCGCGATATATACAAACATAATCCTGCAACTACTAACGAGAGCTTTCCATCTATTATAATTAAGGTATAAAAAAGTCAGAAAATACCACTTGATATATTATTATCATGTGGTATATTTATACTATATTTGTTAGCAAATATGAAAGGTAGTTGATGTTTAAGCGTATAATATCCTCAATTTTAATCTGTACATTCCTCGTCACGAATTGCGATATGGGGCTAGCACTTTCTCCGACCTCACGCTGCAAGCCCATTGTAGAAGTATCTTCCAAACCAGATGGGTCCTTCGAGATAAAAGATAATTTCAATAATGACGATCCAGAACAAAAAATCAAGAAGGATTTCATATTTGGTTATTTAAGCTGTCTTTTGGGCGAGGCTCTTTATAAACAGCGGGATCTGCGTCTCAGCGAAAGCGGTTTGGAAGAATTGGTGAAACAGATTGAGGATGACAAAAAATTACCCGCCATAGATTATCATGACCTGGCCGACCCTAAAAAACATGTATTTAACTGGCGGCTTTCCGACAAGGACCATCCCGGAATATATATAAAGGACAGGTCTATATATCTTCCTTATTTGAGAGAAGACGAAAGTCTGACCCTTAGATATTTTATTCCCGGGGACGGCGAGGTCCGTCCGGATATGACCTTCAACCTCGGTGACGGCCGTTTGGTAGGAGTGGAGGTTATTGAGGGCGCGAAACAGTGCGCGGTCTTGGCCGATGAGGTGTCGTCCCTGAGAGCGAAGAACCGTTTTTTAAGAATGGTTAATGATAAGATTAAAAAGATGGAAGCCGCTTTTAAAAGCGCCGGGGATTCCATTACGGATGAGGATATCGCTCATATAGAATTGATGACTATTGAAGAGATATTCGGATGGGATTGTTATAAGTACGTCCTTACCATGAATACATGGATATTGAGTTGTATAGATCAAGAAGGAGTCGAGATAGACTCCTCATATAGAAAATACCCAAGGCGGCCAAAAGATAACTGCGAGAAGCAATACATCGTCGATTCGCTTGAGGCATATTTTAAAGAGAAGAATACACAAAAAAGAATAGAATTAGTTAAGAGGCTGCAGAACGAATATCCGGGTTGGATAGTGGAAAGAAACCGCCTAAAAGGGATATATATCAGGGACAGGCGGAAGATGCCGCGTGGTTTTGGTCCCACGCCGGAGAATTATGCTAAAGATGTGGAGAAGTACGGGACCGAGGAAGTGAACCAGATGTTCTTCTGGTTTGTTTATAATGAAAAGAGAAGAGAGATAGAATTATATCAGCCCATAGACTGGAACAGAGAGAAGAAGGAGCGCTGTGAACCGATGTCCGATCTTACAGATGAACAAAAGAGGGACATCGCCGATATCTTTTCTGACATAGAGAACTGTTCGACCCTGAGAAGGGAACATATCGATACCGTTCGTAACCTTAATATCGATCAGCGAACCGGCGCATACAACCAAAGCATTTCCCACCAGATATTAAAGCAGGAAATAGCCAGGGCCCGCGAGTACGGCCAACCGTTGAGTATTATTTTAATGGATATGGACAATTTAAAACTCGTAAATGATAGATATAAGGACTATGGTCCGGGTGATGAGGCGCTAAGAACGATAGTTTCAAGATCTAAACCGCTTCTCCGGCCGTCGGACAAGATTTGCCGTAAGGGGGGAGATGAATTTTTTATAATTTTATGGGGAACCGATGAAAAAAACGCCGAAAGCGTTGCCAGGCGGCTTAAGGCATCGATATCCGAAAAAGACGTGACATTTGAGGATGAGAGCACGAAGAAGAGGATAGAATTTCCGATAAGCGTAAGTATGGGTGTGGCTCAATTGGAAGAGGATATGAATGACAAGGATTTAATTCGCGTGGCAACCGGGAACATGTATAAGGCTAAGCCCGCGAAGCCTATGCCACCGGGCTCGCCTCACGTGATTTTCAACGTTCTGAGAGAAGAGTTCAAAGATGAAGCGGCGGCGGCGAAACAGATTCAGAAAAAACTGGTCCATCAGGGCTATAAAGAATTGTCTATAAAGCATACCATTTCGCGCGATCTGGGAACGCTCTTTTTTCTAAATTTGGTCGAAAAGACCGGCAAGGGCGCCACGGCGAAGTATAAAGCCGTAAATCTGAGCCCGCCGGAATGGCAGGCGATAGAACCCATCCTGAAGGGCCTCGGAGCGCGACCCACCAGCGAAGAAAAGATAGTAGCGAGGTCAATGATCGCCGCCATAAGAAATAAAAATCTCCAGACGCGCATAGTTCCCGTGCCAAAAGATATAATGACCAGTTACAAAGAATATAGAGTTTTTACCAGAGAGTTCCATGCTGAATTTAAAGAGAAAAATGGAGCCCTTGAAGATTCTTTTTTAAATATGGATCCCTCCGGAGAAGGTACGTATTTTCCCTCACCTCATTGGCTTATAGCCTCGTTTCTGAAATATATCGGTGTTATTGAAAAAGATAATTTACTTGAGGTGGGCAGCGCAAATGGGGGATTATCCCGTTTTATATCGAGACACTTCGGTATCAAGTCGACAGCAGTAGAGGTATGGAAACCGTTCCATGATTACGCCGTCTTTTTGAACGATAGGTTTATTGAGAAAGACCTGATGCCGGAAGGCCTCGTTACTTTGGTCAACAAAGATTTCAGGGATAGCGCTGTAAATTTCGCGGATTATTCTTTGATATATTATTTTTCCCTCGGGACAAACAGTACGCTTGAGTTATACCAGAAGATGCTTCAGGCCAAGCCTGGCGCGAGGATAATGATCTTCGGCGCGTATGAGCCGGAGATAGAGACACGTCTCGCTGCCCACCCCGATTTTATAGTCGATGAATTATGCATGGAGCATAGCGCCGCCAAGATGAGCGCCAGAGTCTATACGCGCACCGGGCCCTCCCGCGTTCCGGCCATGCCAGCCAACCCCGCTGTTCATCGCGACGCTTCTGAAGAGCGCGATAGAGCTGAAAGCGAGTTCTTCGGCGCAGCGATGGGGCAGCTGCCTGATTACGTGAAATCAGAGGATTTATTGTTTATTTATTTCGAAAGGCTTAAGTATGCGAATGACGTTTTTAAACAGCTATTACGCCATCTGGCCGGGCCGGAGTTCGATGCGGCACTCGACGTATTGTTAGCGGTTATACATGACGCTGAGCGATTTGTGGAAATATGCCGGAAAGATAAGGAGAATTTTGGAAGTATAAAAAAGGTGCTGGGTGCCCTGCGCGATAGCTATTTAGATGTAGATAAGAACCGTCCGGGTTTAAAGAAGGCCTGTTCCCAGATAAAAGAAGCCTGCGATGAGACGATAACGGCTTTAGCGAAAGG
The DNA here is from genome assembly GCA_028716065.1 of Candidatus Omnitrophota bacterium. GTDB lineage: Bacteria > Omnitrophota > Gorgyraeia > 2-01-FULL-45-10 > 2-01-FULL-45-10 > JAQUQN01. Next base: position 14,654 of record JAQUQN010000007.1, on the reverse strand, counting down.
TATTACACAAGGAAGGGGCTTGAGTAGAGGCAGCATCCCCGGAAAGATAATGCCCGATTTCCGCGCTCGGGATAAAGACGCGGGGAATGATAAGAGGGCCGACAAAAGCATAGACATTCCTGAAATTGAAATAAATGGTATTTCAATGTCAGTGCTTCACGACCATCCTTATATATGGCCGCGTGCCGGTGAAAATGATATTCCTGCCACGGCTATACAGATATGGAATGAAGAAGTTGATCCCGTATGGGGTATCAATCTTACTCCCGAGATATGGGAAAAGTTATCCGAGTTTGCTGATAAGAAAGAAAAAGATGGCGGGTTTCGTTCTAAAGGCGGTAGCGATCACCCTGATAGCCCGCTTAGACATGCTTGGGATATCCTCCGCAAAGCCTTGGTCAATGCAGTAAAGGAACGTTATCCAAAACTATGGGATAACGTTAGCAAGAAGATAAACGTAGAAGAGCTGGTGTGTGACATGTGGCCCAGACACACGATTGAACAGCTGGAAAATTTTGAAATAGCGAATAAGCATAGCGAAAAAGTCAAAAAGATGGTCGAAACACAGATGGATCAGGACGGCAGATCCGATATAGCTGATTTATTAATAAAGATTTTGCTTACAGCTGACATAGCAGTGTATATCGAACATTGGCTATATAACGAAAGCAGAGGGCAGAGACTTGGGCAACCTAATTGCTTTACGATGCCGTTTACTATTTTGTCCGTATTTTTAGAGTATAAAGGTAAAAATGATCCCACTTTAGCGATGAGAGCGTTTATCAATAGATTTAAAAAATTGAAAGAAAAGTTTCAGTTTCCACTCGGTAAAGATGCAAAACAACTGAGAGTAACTGTGCTTCCGGATTCACAGTGGAATGATGATGGCGAATCTACCTTAGATGGTGCTAATATCAAAATACGCGAAAGCGTATTTATGAAATATATCATAAGCGGCGACGTAGATAGGCTAATAAAGCTTGTGGAAATAAAAATAGAAGAGTCTTCGAAAAACCGAAACGTGCAACGGAAAAATGGCAAAAAGCGTGCCAAACATCCGGCTTTTACTCTCTTGGGCGCCGTCTCGCCTTGGGCGTTGCCGGTATTGGCCATAGCCACAGTCCTGAACGATGTCATATATGCCATCGTAAATGATGCGCGATTCTACCAGTCGCTGTTGAATAAGCACCCGAGGATAGCAATGGCGCTAAAGAATCTCTTCTACCGCCAGTACCTGCCTGATATCGTCTCTAAACCGATCCGGAGACTTGCCATATCATTTGCTAATAGACTTGCCGATATAAAGATCACATTCCGTAGTCCAATAGCACGACTCGAACTTGCCGGAACGTCTCAGCAAATCCCGACGTTCCAGTGGCCGATAGTGTTTGAAGATAGGAAAGTCCAGGGGCAAGGGTCTAGGGGCAAGGGGCAGTCGGCGAGCCAGGGAGATGATAAGAGAATGCCCGCGGACGACGAACAAAAGATAATGGATGTACTTAATGCCTGTCCGGCGCTTTTGGACTACGTGACCATAGCTCAACGGACAGGTCTTTCCAAAAAAAGAGCAAAGAGTATTATAAATAAGTTGGTTAAGGCGGGGAAGGTTGTAGACATAAATGGTTGGAATATGGTGCGGAGAGAACCGACTTCTGCGTCACCGTATCAGGATAACGCGGTAGCTATTATTAACGATTTAAAAGTTATTAGCCGCCTTTCTGAAGATACGTTTGGATTCTACTACACCGGTATTGAGTGGTTTGTTAAACTTTTTAGAATTTATCGTGGGTTGCACCCAAATTTAAAAGACAATGTGACTTCCAAAGAAGTTATGGGATATATTAAAAAATTCGACGCCATAAAAGACCGATATCGCGACAATACCGATTCTTTAGCAAGTGTTTGGCTTAAAAAGATAGTTTTCAAGGACGAGGGTGAATTAAAAACCACAATTCTCGCATTTAAAAAAGATATTCTGGCCGCGTTTAATATTGCTGTTGAAATGGCGAGACTTTTAGATGAGATAAACAGGATAGACCTTAAAGGCCTATTGTTATCTCAAGAAGAAGAAAATGGTTTGGGAGATAGTATTCAGCAAAGCATCTTCCTCACGCAAAATTACATTAAAGTAATGGTTCCGATCGCGAAGGCAATTGAGAATGAATTAGGGATAAGGGTTCCGCCTTCGCTAAAGCTTCCGCCTCCGCCAAGGCTTCGGCGGACAGGTCGGCGGACAGGCAAGGGGCAAGGGACAAGGGATATACGAGATTTTCATGCACATTCTGATTATTCAGATGGATTATTATCACCAACAGAATTAGCAAGATATGCCGCCGAAGAGGGTGTATCTCAATTAGCGCTGACAGATCATGATGCTATCGATGGGTTAGATGAGGCTAAAAAAGCCGCACAGCAACTCGGCATAGATTTTATCACCGGAGTGGAGCTGACAAGCAGGTTCCATGATAAATTGATCCATATTCTAGGATATGGTTTTGATTTAAGTAAAGCACGCCAAGACAGGGCTTTTATGGATTATTTAAGGAAAGTAAAAGAGGCCGACCACAAGTGGGCATGGCAGATGTGCGAGAAAAGCCAAGAATATCCTATATTGTTAACAACAGAAGATGGTATAGAACAGAAAATTTTTGTGACCAAAGATGAAATTGAAGAGATTAAAGGAACCATACCTACAAGTTTTCATCTATCGCTTATTTTATCTAGAAAATTATCGAAGATTTCCGAAGAGTTAACTATCCCAGCAAGACACATACGATATATATTTCTAAGAAGACTGGAGGGTGGAGATGAGGATGAACCCATAGTTTCAGAGTTATTGGAAAAATACAAACCCATTTTCGAAAAATATAAACTACGGATACCACATAGAGGTTGTTGGGCAGTTCAAAGGCCCATACGGCATCTTTTGAACGCACAAGATGTTGTGAATACTATTTTATGCATAGGGGGTATTCCTGTTTTGGCGCATCCAGGCGAGCAAAATTTAAATGAAGAAGAGACCACAGAAATCGTAAAGATGGGTATAAAAGGAATGGAAATCTATAGCTATAAGCATAAACCTGATGTCGCTCAATTTTACAATGGTATAGCACAGAAGCATAATCTTTTTGTTACAAGTGGTTCAGATTTTCATGATCCTTTTTCGAGGACCAAACTAAGAGTTGGGAAAGATAAAGAAGGTAAGCCTTTGATCGGAGGTGTTTCCATCAAAGATTTTAAAACTATGGGCGCTGACAAAAATAGGGACAGCGTCCATTTTTCATCCGATGCCGGGATGAGGAAGGCCGACTTACGTAGGAGCGAAGAGGGCGCAGATAAGAGGGTCCAAGGGCAAGGAATAAGGGGTAAAAGTAAAGGTGTCAAAGAAAAAGCTGCCAGCGGTTCTGCAGAAGAATACACATGGCCCCGCGGCAAAGAGGGCGAAGTTTCTCCGGAAATATTACGACTCTGGAATGAAGAAGTCGAGCCGATATGGGACGAAACCCTTACGCCTCAAACATGGATACTGCTTCAGGAATATGGTTGGTCAAAACATAGAGAAATGGGATTGCCGGATGATACAGCCCCTGCTAATTCGCCGGCGCGGCATGCCTGGGATATCTTGAGAAGATCTTTAATAAATACGGTCAGAAAGAGCTATCCCGATCTCTGGCAAAGTGTAAGCGGTGTTATAAGTATAGAAAATAATATATTTGATATGTACGAATTTGGCGATGGTACCGCTAGGTTTAAGGCAGTAGAAACCAATCTTGATATAGCTGAAGAAAAAGCAAAAGCGCAGCTGGCAAAAAATGGCGCATCAGATATCGTTGAATTGGCAAGATATATCACGTTTACCGCAGTAACCGCAAAATACGAAATGTGGATTTATCAGCATACGCGAGGTATAGAAAAAGGAGGTTATCCAAACTGTTTTACAGGACCACTTGAGAATTTTGCTAGCATATGTCAATTAGTAGAAGACGAGATATTTGATAAAGGATGGGCCGCTATAGAGAAAATTTATAATTCAATAATTGAATGGAATAACAAATCAGGCAAAAAGATATGGTACAAAATAGTGTCGGATTCGCTGTGGCAGGCAAAGGAAGATGTTGCAAACGAGGATGGATGCATCAAAATAAAAGCAAACACATATATGAAGCACGTCATGAGCGGCGACGCAGCCCATTTACTAAAAATGATTTTCGATGTTGCAGAGACGAAACCGAAAGCATCCAACGCCAGAACAAGGACGTCCGACTTCCGCGCTCGGGATCGAGATAAGGGAAATAATAAACAAGCAGACGATATTCTTGCCGTAGAGGATGAGCAGCCATTCCACGTTCATATAAGCGATCAGCACGACGATTATTATATTTGGCTCAAACTGATGATAAGGGAAGGCAGGATAAAGAAGGGGCTACCGTTAATGCTGTTCGATTTTCATAGCGATACGCTTGGCACCAGTAAAAAAATCAATGCCGCGAATTGGTCGTATCACGCGCTTAAGAACGGCGACATTTCAGAAATTATATGGGTTGTGCCGAGATGGGTTAAAAATCGTTGGCTGTTTAATGCGGAACTGATGAGAGCACGCAATGAAGGGCTTAAGATATCCTGCTGTTTTCCTGATGAACTTCCGACGATTAATGGGGAGGTGTTGGTAAGCATAGATTTTGACTTTTTATCTCTCGGCTATTTGCCTCAAGTTGATTTACTAGGTGAACAAACAAATGTCCATAAAGCGACAGAAGAAGAGATAGCGGATTCCGTAAAGCAGATTTTTTCAATTCTGGGAGAAAGAACCGATAATATTGTGGCCTTCGGCCTTAGCCGTACCTTCGAGCCTTATACATATTCGGCGCAGGTGCCTTTTATGGAAGAAGCAATTAAATCTCAGATTGAGCAATATGGCAATAAAAGGGTCAAGGGGCAAGGGACAAGCGATCAGGGTAAAGGGTTAAGGGTAAAGGGTAAAGAGAGTGGCGACGGACCCGCCGCCCTGTCCACCGACTCGTCCGCCGACTCGTCCGCCGTAGCCAATCTAGACCAGACACATCCACAGGCGAAGGCGGAAGCCGAACGCGCGAGAGATGAAGAAAGATCGCTCCCTGTTCCACTGCCAGGTAAAGATGATATTCTATGTGCCACATCCGACTTGAAAAAAGTTTTTGTGGGGGGTGGCACGGCAATAGCACGCCGTTTTCAGGGACTTCTTGGCAAATCTCCTCAAGAGAACGTTACCAAAACGCTCGGCAAGGGGGATGATAAGGTTGTTTTCTTCACACGTAGCACAAAAACAGGAGTTTCCAGATGGGCTTTTAAACTCGATGATGCAGATCGAGTAGCGAAACTCTTTGCGCTTAAAAGGAGACAAGGTCTTGTTGCGCCAATCGGTGCGGGAGAAGTAATATGCGCCGCGAGACCGTTAAACCGAATTTTCGTCGGAGGTGGCCATAACTTGGCCACGGCAGTTCAAGAGAGGCTCGGCGAATGTCCCGAAAAGAACGCCACGAAGACCATTGAGGAAGGAAATATAGAAGTCACATTCTTTACCCGAAAACACGGCCAACACACGATTTGGGCTTTCAGGCAGGAAGATAGCGAACTTGTTGCGAAACTTTTTGGTTTTACCCTTAAAGAAAAAAGATTAGAGATTTCGCCTCTCGCGGAAAACGAAGCGGCTTGTTCTGTAAATGAATTAAGGAATATCTTTATTGGAACGCCAGCTGATATGGCTTCGTATCTACGTGGACAACTTGGCGAGTGTCCTGAAGAAAACGCTATAAAAATCATCGGAGAAGGGGCTGTCAAGGCCGCATTCTTTACTCGCAGGATAGAAGGGAACGTTCTATGGGCTTTTAAGCTGGATGATGCTGGACGCGTAGCTAATATCTTAGGCGTTAAATTGAGAATTAGCAAAATCCCATTGCTCGGCAAAGATGAAATGGCCTGTATAGGCACACAATTAGAAGAAATCTTTGTAGGAATGGGGAAGAGATTGGATAAATTATTAAATCAAAAACTTGGCGAATGTCCTGATGATTTCTCTACAAAAGTTCTGGTAAGGGAAGGTATCCAGGCGTCATTCTTTACTCGCAGAACTCCCTGGGGCGCAACGGAATGGGCTTTCAAAAGGGTCGACGCCGAGGCGGTGGCTAATCTCTTCAACCTTAGGTTGCGAGATGCGGAAATTCCTCTCATTGCCGAGGATGAAGTCCCATGCACCCTTGAGGGACTACAAAGAGTTTTTGTGGCGAATTCTCAAAAAGTCTCTTTGCGTCTGCGTGAATGGCTCGGCGAATTTCCTCACGGAAAGGTGACACGGACAGTCGGTAAAGGTGCCAACAAAGTCACGTTCCTTGCCCGAAGGAGAAGGGAGGGGTTCGGATGGGTAATATGGGCTTTTAAGTATTCCGACGCTTCCAAATTAGCGAGGCTTTTAGAGGTTCCTTTACGGATAGGCGATGATACCAGATTAGAGGAACTAGGACTTACCGATGCAATCGCTGTCCTGAAGGATGACCCTCTAAGGCTGCAGCAATATATACGCATCTATCATCCTGAATTATCTCAAGAAGAGGTGGATGGACTTGTCTCAATAGCTCTGCGGGGCTTGAGAGCGGAATGGACGGAGGCCGAAGAATTGCACCGCGGCTACACCTCTGTCTTGCCGACACCGAATGTAAACGCTGAGGTTCCTGAGACGATGTCCACGCAAGCACACGCCTTTTTTGTCAAGGGCAGGGTAAATCCGGGCATTCCTTACGTTCAATTGATAGGAGCATATACTCGTAGAATCATTGTGCAAAGCGACGGAACTTTCTCAGCCAATATCCCGCTGCCCAGGACCGGAGAGATAAACGAATTTCAGATATATGCCGTAAATCCCCAGACGCGCCAGAAAAGCGCGGAGATCATTCTACGCATACGGCAGGACGGTGTCAAGGAAGATACCGAAGAGGCGTTTTTGAAACTTCTCTCCCTGAGAGAGGATGTATTAAAAGCTATCAAAGCAGATAGCGCGAGGTTCAGATTCCTGTTACGTGCGGTAGAGCAGTCGTTTTTGAAGCATTTCACTTATGATGAAGCAAAAGGGATCGAGGCGCTCCGTGTTCGGATAGAAAAAGAGCGTTCGCCGGCACTCAAGACAATCCTTCAAGCCATTATTGAAAAATTCGATAGGATCAGGCAGATGCCTTTTAATTTCAAACCGAATCAGAAATTGTACTTCTTCCAAAAATATACGATTTCCGAAGTGAACGCTCTTATAGAACAAGGCGCAAGAGGCGTGATAATTGCCAATGAGCAGGGTTTGGGCAAGACCATCACAGCGTTGGCGTTTTTGAAGGGTAAAGAGGCGGTCATAATCACTCCTAATTCGGTTGTCACCACCTGGATTGAGCAGGAAGAGAAATTCATTCCCAATCCGACTATCGAAATTTTGGAAGGCCCTCATCCCGAACGGGAGGAGACATTAACTTCTTTAAAATTGCCGCAAGTGGTGACGAATATGGAGTTCGCTCGTGGCATGACCCCGAAGAGAAAGGATCTTTTGTCAGGCCCTGACAAGATATTAGTGGTTGATGAGGCAGATTATCTCTGTACGCTCTCATCGCAGCAATCGCAGGGCACGAGGCAATTAGAGGCAAAAGAAAAAGTCCTTCTTACAGCCACGCCATTTAAAAGAATCTCCGATATAGGGAATTTGCTCTCATTTATTAAGCCGGAAGACCCGAGGTTCCATTCACCGCGGGCCTTTGCCGCGGCTTTTCCCGCAAACTCTACCGAGGCTCTGAACGCGCTGTTTTTGCTGCTGCAGGAGCAGACGATAAGGATACGTAAACGCGATGTCTTTGAGGAATACGATCCCAGCATTTCTCTCGACGCGCAATCCGACCGCCTGCCGCGTAAAATCGAAATCGCGCCTTGCGATGAAAATTCAGGCCAGTTCTATCTCAGTGACGAACAGAGCAGATCAATCCTGGAACTTTTTACGGATTACAGAAGCTGGTGCCGAAAACACAGGCCGAATCCGAGCACGGAAGACATGCGATATTACCGTTATAAAGAAGGTTATTTCCCCAAGAGAGAAGCCTTGCGTCAGATTATGAACGACCCTGGTTATATAGGAAGACCTGAACTGGAATCACCCAAGCATCTAGCCATGGACAGGATTGTCCATCAAGAGTTAGATGCCGATCCGCGCCGCAAGATGCTCGTCTTCTGCCGTTATCGGGCGCAGGTGGAGAAATACCTTAAAAGATACGGACGCTACGGTGCGCGATCCTTTTATGGCGGCCTTAGGGCCGACGCTAATGGTTACAAGGTCGATGATAATGGAAACGTCTTATATTATAAGGTGGATGATTATAAGAATTTTATTCTGGATGAGAAAGGCGTTCCTATTCCTGCTGACAAGGCGACAGGCCGTCCCATACGCGCCCTCGATTACGAGAAATGCCTTTTCCAAAATAGTCCCGCAAGCCGCATATTGATAGCCACATATGATACAGGCGCTCTGGGCGTTACATTCACCTCCGCAGATGTCGTAGTATATGACGATTTGGCTCAAACCCATCGCGACCAATATCAGGCAGGCGACAGGGCGCATCGCATAGATAATGACCGCAAAAAGTACAACGTTAAATATTATTGGATGCAGGCGTTATATCCGAAATCTTTCCTTGACGGAATTGACCCCGAAACGAAAGGCACATACTTTGATGTGGGGACATATGACGAAGTACATCTCAAAAATCTAAAGCGGCAAGGCAGGATCTTCCACAGGATTATGGATGGTGTTGGTAGTGACGAGGAGCTACGGGAGGCCAATCAGCTGTTTATGCGAGAACATATGCCGTTCCTTTTTGAGCGAGACGAACATGGTGAACCATCTGTGCAAGCCACTGCGTCGGGGCAGAGACCAAAGTCCGACTTCCGCGTTCCGGATCGAGATAAGGGAAATGATAAGCGAGCGGACGGCAAAAAGAACCTGTCCCAAAAGGGAACGTCCCCAAGCTCATTGAGATGGCTTAATGAGCACAGAGAAGAACTCGGGAATAATAGCCTTGGCTATCTCGTCCAGGCCCTCTCAATCGCAGGTCGGATACCCGAAGGTGAGAATCCAGAGGTATGGAGGTGGCACGCAG
>JAQUQN010000007.1:0-5399 GCA_028716065.1 Candidatus Omnitrophota bacterium | reverse complement strand
AAGGTTATACCCCGCAAAACATGAATGACACCTTAAGATGGCTTAACGAACATAGAGAAGAACTCGGGAATAATAGCCTTGGCTATCTCGTCCAAGCCCTCTCAATCGCAGGTCGGATACCCGAAGGTGAGAATCCAGAGGTATGGAGGTGGCACGCAGCCGCCTACGACTTCTATCTAAATAACGAACTACTCCAAGGGTATACCCCGCAAAACATGAATGACACCTTGAGATGGCTTAATGAGCACAGAGAAGAACTCGGGAATAATAGCCTTGGCTATCTCGTCCGAGCCCTCGCAATCACAGGACGAATAGCCCAACCGCCATCTATTCATAGCTGGACGTTCAGCGCGGGCGCCTTTGACCGCGCCCTTCACGAAGAACCAGTAATTCGTCAGGAGATCGTTCGAATCTGGAGTGGGAGAATAGGAGAAAACAGGCATCAATCTGATTTGGCAAGGCTACGAGCCGAATTTAATCCATCTTTAGTGCCAAATCTGAATACCGGCAAAGCACTTTCCGATAAATATAGAAATATGATATTAAAGTTTGCCTATGAGTTATACGGGGAAGCGCAAATTAGAGAATTGACTCTTGGAATGAGCCATTTCGGGAAGCGGATGGAGTGGATGCCGGGCGGTCCCGATGATGATGAGACGCGCAAGCGCCTCTCCGCCGAACTGAGCAAGATGGAAAAGGCCGCAGCAGCCGAACGCGCGGCCGCGCCGCAAGCAGGAGCGGAAATCGCCGCCAGCGCCAGTACGGCGGTTGCCGGGAGCGAAGCACCGTATCAAAAATACGCCCACATGACGGCCGGAAAGCTCAAGAAGATGATCGAGCGACTGAAGGGCCGCGGCCTCACCGATTCCGAAATCGCGGAACTGAAAGCTTTTGAAGATGTACTGGTTCGGTTTAAAGAGATAGCGAATAATATGGAGAGAGTCGGATACGCCGTCGCTCCGGATATGGGTAAACTTACTTGTTATAATGTGACGGCCGATGCAGTAGAAGCGCTGGAGGGAGGCGGCTTTAGATGCATAGACATAGTGAGAGAGCGTTACCCCCATGAAAATAAAGAAGATAAAACCTCCATATTTGGTTTGCGCAATTCGGAGCTTTACTCATGTACCGTATCCCATACCTATGCCGTCACTAAAATTTTAGGCGAATATTTCGTCGTGGACCTTTCGGCGGGCCAGTTCCTGATGCGTTCACGGGATGACTACGTGAACCTCGGTGTCTTCATGGTACCACTCAAGGACATGGACGATAGTTTGTGGCCTTATAGATCGGGAAGAGTGAGTATGGCCAATCTTAGGGATGCGGAATTACTGGAACTTGCCGGAGGAAGCGAGAATCCTGACAGGGAATTTTTGAAAAATATCTTATATCCAAGAGCAGATGATAGACTTATAGATGTATTTTTAATGTTTGCGGCAGAAACTCCTGGTGTGAAAATATCGGATATGAATTGGGCCGTAGCGCTGGCTGATATACTGAAGGTAGTCGCTGATGGAGCGGCCGAGGAGCAACAGAATATTATCGTAGCCGTCGAGACGGGCAATTGGATCCCCATCGATCAAAGGTCCGGCATGCAGGCATTGGTAGCGGCTGTAAGACATTTTACGCAGAGATTGAGCACGATCCCGCGGTTGAAGAATGTTCATATACAGGTTGTCTGGGGTAATTCAAGGGCCCTCATGAACAACATAAAACGATTCCAGGACGCTTTGAGGGTGCCCGCAGAGAACATAGTGATAGCAGGAAGCACAACGACGTTAGAGTCTTTAGAGTTCGATGATTTGAGGGGCAAGGCCTTCATGGCGAAGATGGAATTTGACGATATCTCAAGGTTATATGAGCTATTGACCATTGAATTAAAGTTGGCATTCGGCATGACGACTGCAGGAGAAATAGCTTCCGAACATCCCTACGTGGATATAATACCGGTATCGGAAAGGGAAATACATCTGAAGGCCCGGCCGCTCGATATCAACCGCCTGGACCATAGAAAACAGATAGAAGATCTGGAAAGGCAAGCTTAAAAATTTTCGCTTGACATATATATGCTATTATAGTATAAATATTTATACACTTTTTTATTAAAGGAGGAAAAGTGGGTTTAGAAGTTGAGGAAACCCATTTTTTTTTGCCATGGAAATAGTGGATCAGGTAAGAGAACTTGCAGCCGGTTATCTTGAAGAGAACGGCATGGAGCTGGTGAATATCACTTTCAAGAGGGAGCAGCAGGGAATGGTATTACGGCTTCTGGTGGATACGCTGGCCGGTGTCACCTTAGACGAGTGCGAGGCCCTGAACAATTTTTTGAGCGAGGCGCTCGACAAGGATAACGTCATAGACGAGCACTATACGCTTGAGGTCTCATCGCCGGGTCTCGACAGGCCCATCAAGACGGACAGGGATTTCGAGCGCGTTATGGGCAAGGACCTTGATATAACGACATATGAGAGGATAGACGACAAGAAGGCGCATCAGGGCAAGTTGATGGGCATGGATAAGGAGAATATCGTAATCGAATCTAAAGGCATCTCTACCGTTATACCAAAGAATAAGATAGCCCGTGCGGTATTGATGATAGAATTCTAATATAGGAGCAAAAAAAATGAACGAAGAACTACTGACGATACTTGACCACATGGAACGCGAAAAGGGGATCGATAAGGAGCTCCTCTTTAAAGCGATAGAGTCTGCCCTGGCGAGCGCCGCGCGTAAGATAATAGGCAATAAAGAGGCGGAGGTGACTGCCACCATCGACAGGACGACAGGGACCATAAAGATATTGAGCGAAGGGAAAGAGATCGACTCGGCCGAATTCGGCAGGATAGCGGCGCAGACGGCCAAGCAGGTCATCATACAGAAGATAAGAGAGGCGGAGAGGGAGATAATCTCGGACGATTACCAGAAGAGGATCGGCTCTATCACGAGCGGCTCCGTACACAGGTTCGAAAAGGGAGATATCATACTGGACCTGGGCAAGACCGAAGCGCTATTGCCCCGTTCCCAGCAGTGTCCCGGGGAGCGTTATAAACAGGGCGACAGGATACGCGCCTATATCCTGGAGGTGAACAAGACTTCGCACGGGCCGCAGATAATACTCTCCAGGTCGGACGCCGCGTTCGTCAAGAAACTCTTTGAGATAGAGGTCCCCGAGATAACGGAAGGCATCGTTGAGATAAAGTCCATCGCCAGGGAACCGGGCGAGAGGACCAAACTTGCCGTATGGTCGAAGGATGAAAAGGTCGATGCGGTGGGGGCATGCGTCGGCATGAGGGGTTCGCGCGTCAAGGATATAGTTAAGGAATTGCACGGCGAAAGGGTGGATATAGTAAGGTGGAGCGAGGACCTGAAGGAATATGTCAAGGCGTCCTTAAGTCCGGCCGAACCGCAGGAACTGAAGTTTGACAAGGAGAAGAAGAGGGTAGAGGCGATAGTCCCTGATGACCAGTTGTCGATAGGCATAGGCAAGCACGGACAGAATGTACGCCTTGCGTCGAAGTTGATCGGCTGGGAGATAGATATACGAGGGAAAGAGGAGAAGGTTAAGGCCAAGGCTGAGGTAGAAGAAAAAGATAAGACCAAGAAGGCTAAGGCCAAGGCTGAGACTGAGGTTAAGTTGTCCGAAGTCGATGGGGTAGGAAAGAAGACAGAAAAAATATTGACCGGCGCAGGATATGATACGGTCGAAAAGATTAAAGGATTGTCATTGGAAGATTTGACAAAACTTGAAGGTATAGGAAAGAAGACTGCGGAGAAGATATTGAAGTCGGCGAAGGAATTGGGGAGCTGAGAATGAGGGGTATAGGGTAAAGGGCTATGGCAGAGAAAGCGAAAGAAAAAGAGAAGAAGACGGCGAAGAAAGCGGCGCCAAAGAAGGCAGCGACTAAGAAGGTCGAGGCCAAGGCCAAGGCTAAGAAGGTCGAGGCCGAGATTAAGCCTAAGAAGGTTGAGGTCGAGGCTAAGATCAAGGCTAAGAAGGTTAAGGCTGAGGTCGAGGCCAAGGTCAAAAAGGTCGAGACCGAGGTTAAGGTTGAGGCTAAGGCCAAGGCAAAGAAGGTCGAGACTAAGGTTAAGAAGGTTGAGGCTGAGGTTAAGGTTGAGGCTGAAGTAAAACCTAAGAAGGCCGAGGCTGAGGTTAAGGTTGAGGAAAAGCCGCTAGAAGCGCCGGTGCAACCAACATCACCTACACCTTCGGTAACGCCGCCGATCCCAGAAGTAAAGCCCGTCGAAGAGGTCAAGCCGAGAATATTGGAACTTGACACACCCATCTCTCTAAAAGATCTCGCGCAAAAGATCGGAATAAGGCCCAATGATCTTATCATGAAGTTGATGGCCAGGCGCATAATGGCCACCATAAACCAGAATCTGGGCGATGACCTGGTCAGAGAGGTATTGAAAGATCTCGGGATAGAGTTTCAGAAGCCGCAGAAGAAAGAGACTACCGCGTCGAAAGAACACAGGGAGATGGAGGATAAGCAGGAAGCGGCTCATGTGGTAGGGCGTTCTCCTGTGGTGACCTTCATGGGCCATGTCGACCACGGAAAGACGAGCCTCCTGGACTATATAAGAAAGACGCGCGTGGTGGATAAAGAGAAAGGCGGCATAACGCAACATATAGGCGCCTACGAAGTTAGGCTGAAGAACGGTTCGGTGACGTTCCTTGACACTCCGGGCCACGAGGCATTTACCGCCATGAGGGCGCGCGGGGCGAACGCTACGGACGTGGTCGTGCTGGTGATAGCGGCGGATGACGGGGTCATGCCTCAGACGAAGGAGGCCATCGACCACGCAAGGGCCGCCAAGGTACCCATCGTCGTGGCATTGAACAAATGCGACCTTCCCGGCGCGAATATCGACAAGGTCAAGGGGCAGCTTTCACAGGTAGGATTGTCGTCCGAAGACTGGGGCGGAAAGACGATAACCGTTCCGGTATCGGCCAAGACCGGCGAAGGCGTCGAACATCTTCTAGAGATGCTGCTTCTGGAGTCGGAACTTCTCGAACTCAAGGCCAACCCCAATATCAGGGCCAGGGGCGTCGTCATAGAGGGCAAACTTTCGAGCGGCCAGGGGCCGGTTGCCACGGTCCTGGTCAAGAACGGGACGCTCCGCCTGGGCGACATGGTATTGAGCGGCATGTATTACGGCAGGGTCAAGGCCATGATAAATGACAAGGGCGAGCGCATCAACGCGGCGGGCCCTTCAAAACCCGTGAGCATACTCGGACTTTCGGGCGTGCCGATGGCAGGCGATGAATTCTTCGTGGTAAAGGACGAGAAGAAAGCGCGGATCCTTTCGGTGTTGAAGCAGGACGAAGAGAGGTCGAAAAAATTGAGGGCGGCCAAGAGGACGACGCTGGAAGACTTCTATAAACAGATGAAAGA